>NZ_JAGDEZ010000063.1:0-26139 GCF_017498305.1 Pseudomonas sp. OA65 | reverse complement strand
ACGTCTGTTCGGTCCGCCAGGCGTCGTCGAGGGTGAGGGCCGGGTGGAAGCTCTGGTAGTCGACGGCGACCAGGTGGCGCTGTTCGTAGCGCAGGCGCAGGGAACGCCCGGCGCCGTTGTCCAAACGACAGATGTCGCCGTGGATGTTGCGCTGGAGGGTCAGGCGGGTGTCGTAGCGGTCGCTGAGGGCGATCAGGTGGCCGTCGCGAAAATGCAGGAGCGGCGCGTTTTCCCCGGGCTGGGCGACGATCAGTTCGTCCGGCTCGGTCCCCAGGTAGATCGCCGCCCGGGCCAAGCTGTTGTGGATCGCCGGGCGCTGGGTGGTGGGCAGTGGAAAGCGCGTGCGACGGTTTTCCTGGTCGAACCAGGTGACCTGTTCGCCGTCGAGTTCCAAGCGATGGGCCAGGGCATGGCTCCAGCCACGCCCGAGGCCGACGTCCAGGTCAGCGGCGCTGGTGCGGTACAAACGGGTGAAGACGAATGGCAAGCGGCCATCGAGGGTGCCGTCGTCGAGGGTCAGCAGTTCTTCGCCGGTGACCATCGACACCGGGCAGCCGCTGGTCTGGGTCTGGGCGGCGGTGTCGGCGCTGTCGCCGTTGGGGTTTTTCGATTGGGCGGGGGCGTCGTCGTGGGGTTCGTGTTCGCTCAGTCGCGTAGATGCCTGGGATTTTTCCCGCACGATCGGGGCCGGGTTGCTGACCGACAGCGGCGCGGAGTCTCCAGTGCTGATCTGCAACGGTCTGACGGGCGTCGGTCCCACCGACGGTCCTTGACCGGCGATTACTACCGGCTTCAGTACATCGGCATGTTTGTTGGAGCTGTCGCCACCGAGTTGTCCGAGGCGTTGACTCGATGCCTGTAGCCACTTCCGGGCGCGTTCCGAACGGACATGGCGCAGCACTTTACCGCTCATGCGCAGTCCCACGCCCAGGCCACCGGTCACGCGCGCCAAGAGGAAATTGATCAGAATCGAGGCGCGCATTTCCCCCAGGACTTCGGCCATGTACTGGGGCGGCAGCATCCGCAGCCAACTGGTGAACGCCGCGGTGTAAACGAAGAGCAAGGGCTCATCGCTCAGGATCATCAGTCCTTTGGCAATCGCCTCGGATGACGCCTTCAGCAGTTGCTCAAGCTCGACCTCGGTGAGGTATTCCAACAATTTTTCACTGTTGGCCTGTAGGTCCGCCAACAGATCGAAGACCTGTGTTACGTCGTCCCATAGCCCAAACAGGGCATTTTCAAAGCCGCGTAGCTGGGCTTCCTGCAATGCGTTGAAACGCTTTACAAAACCGCTCTCGGAAGACGCCTTCCACAAGGGTTGAAACTCGTCCCACTCCGCTTTCAGCCAACCTTCGAGTTCGACGATCTCGTGCTGGTAGGACGCGTACAGCGCCCGGACATGATCGGTCGTGATATTTGGAAAAAAGCTGATCCGGTAGCGCTGGCCGCGGTCGCATTCGGACACTTCCAAAATGCCGCTGGGACCAATGACATGAGGGATCGGATCGCCAAACGTTTCCTTCCCCAGCTCGCTCTTGATGATCGGCTCCAACACCACTGGCGTGTCGCCGATCGGCACGAAACGCGAGGCCTGGAACATGTGCACCAGTGTCAGCGGGCCTTGTGCCGGACACCTCGCCACCACGGCGCTGACCTGTTTGCCACCGTCTTTCACGGGGGCGAGCGACACCTCCTTGCCAACTTTAAATACCTGCTGAATGTCCAGTGTCCGACCGGCCCAGAATCTTTCCGCCCAACTGTCGTAGTCGCCCAGGCAGTGGCGAAAGTCCTGCAAGACCTCCTCGACATCGGGCGAGTTCATGGCAGCCAAGACCAGCGAACCAATGGCACCGGTTAATGACGGGATCTTGTCAGGGAAACGCATGCAGGCAGCTCGCGGCGCAGGAGTGGGCGCGAGACTGTGCCGGGGATGACAGGAGAAATAAGTCAGAGAAAGAAGCGGGACGTGTAGGGCAATTCTCTAATTAGGCCAACGTTGCCAGGATTCCGAAAAATCCTTTGGGATGCGGGCTTGCTCGCGAATGCGGTGGGTCAGCTGCTATTGATGTTGACTGACACTCCGCTATCGCGAGCAAGCTCGCTCCCACAGGCTCCCCTTAACTTAAGGCGGCGTGAATCATCGTGGCGAGGGCGCTTGCTCCCGCTCGGCGGTGTAGGAGCTGGCGAAGCCTGCGATCTTTTGATCTTGTCGACTCAATGGGCTGCGGAAAGATCGCAGCCTCGCTTCGCTCGACAGCTCCTACAGGGCCCAGCGGGAGCAAGCTCCCTCGCCACAGGTTTAGCGTTTTTTTCATACCTCCCGGGGTGTCTTGCGCAGATAAACGCGCGAATAGATGCCTACCCGCACGCATTCTCAAGAAATACCCGCCTGCAACCCCTCAACCTATCGTAATCTCGCACCTGTATAAGCCCAGCCCCGCCACCGGCCGAGATCTCACTCCGATGCCCTCCATCTACCAACTCAAGCCCGCCTTTCAAAACCTGCTGCGCCCCATGGTCCAACGCCTCTACAACAACGGTGTCACCGCCAACCAGGTCACCCTGCTCGCGGGCATCGTCTCGGTGTTGGTGGGGGCGTTTATCGCCTGGTTTGCCAACCATCCGTGGGTGTTCATCCTGGTGCCGATCTGGATGTTCCTGCGCATGGCGTTGAATGCCGTGGACGGCATGCTGGCGCGGGAGTTTGGTCAACAATCGCATCTGGGCGCCTACCTCAACGAGCTATGCGATATCATCGCGGACGCTGCCTTGATCCTGCCTTTTGCCCTGTTTGCCGATACCAGCCTGTTGCTCGTGTTGTTGGTCACGCTGTTGGCGTTGTTCAGCGAATACGCCGGCGTGCTGGGGGCGATGGTGGGGGCTTCGCGGCGGTATGACGGGCCGATGGGCAAGAGCGATCGCGCCTTTGTGTTTGGCGTGTTGGCGACCGGCATTGCCCTGGGTTGGCTCGGGGCACTCTGGATAAATGGTGTGATGGCGGTGGTTGCCGCCCTGCTGGTTTATACCTTGGTCAATCGGGTCCGTCATGGCCTGGGCCAAGTGACGGAAAACGCTCCCTCAGCATAAGGAAGTTGCAATGCGCGAAGCCCAACACCGGACATTCACCACCCACGATGGCGTGGAACTGTTCTACCAACACTGGCCGGCTGTCGACGTGGCAGCGGGTGAACCCCGCCAGGCTGTGTTGTTGTTCCATCGTGGTCATGAACACTCCGGGCGCATTGCGCACCTGGTGGATGAGCTGGATTTGCCCGGGTTCGACTTCTTTGCCTGGGACGCCCGTGGCCATGGCCAGTCGCCGGGCGAACGGGGCGACAGCCCGAGTTTTGCCACCAGTGCGCGGGACGTGCAGACCTTCTGCGATCACATCGGCGCGACGCATCAGATCGACGAAGCGAACATCGCCGTGGTCGCCCAAAGCGTCGGCGCGGTGATCGTGTCCACCTGGGTCCATGACTACGCACCGCGCATTCGCTCGCTGGTGCTGGCGTCGCCGGCGTTCAAGGTGAAGCTCTACGTGCCGTTCGCCCGGCCGGGCCTGGCGCTGATGCGCAAGTTCCGCGGCAATTTCTTCGTCAATAGCTACGTCAAGGCGAAATTCCTCAGCCATGACCCAGAGCGGGTGGCGTCCTACGACAGCGATCCGTTGATCACCAAGGCCATTTCGGTGAACGTGCTGCTGGGCCTGTACGAAGCCGCCGACCGCGTGGTGGCCGATGCCCAGGCGATCCAGGTGCCGACGCAATTGTTGATCTCCGGCTCGGACTTTGTGGTGCACCGCAAACCCCAGGAGCAGTTCTTCGAACGCCTGGGCAGCCTGCACAAGGAGAAACACATCCTGCCAGGGTTCTTCCATGACACCCTCGGCGAGAAGAACCGGGCGCCGGCCGTGGCCAGTGCCCGCCGCTTCATCCTGCAGAACTTCGCCCGACCGCTGGAGCGCCCTTCCCTGCTGGACGCCGATCGCCTGGGCGCGACCTGCGCCGAAGCCGAAACCCTGGCCACGCCGCTGCCCCACAACTCCCTGCGCGACCTTTACTGGCGCATGACCCGCGCCAGCATGCGCTTCGGCAGTAAATTGTCCGCAGGGGTGAAGCTGGGCTTCGACACCGGCTTCGACTCCGGCAGCACCCTGGATTACGTCTACCGCAACCGCCCTACCGGCACCTCGGCGCTGGGCAAGATGATCGACCAGAACTACCTGAACTCCATCGGCTGGCGCGGCATTCGCCAGCGCAAGGTGCACGTCGAAGAATTGCTGCGCCTGGCGATGGCCGAGTTGCGCGCCCAAGACCGCGAGGTGCGGATCGTCGACATCGCCGCCGGCCATGGCCGCTACATCCTCGAAGCGCTGCAAGGCGTCAGCCCGTTGCCCGAGTCGATCCTGCTGCGCGACTACAGCGACATCAACGTGCGCGACGGCAGCGCTCTGATCCTGGAAAAAGGCTTGGGCGACATCGCTCAGTTCGTCAAAGGTGATGCCTTCGACCGCCAGGATCTGGCAGCCCTGGAGCCAAAACCAACCCTCGCCGTGGTGTCGGGCCTGTACGAGCTGTTTGCCGATAACCAGATGGTCGGCGGTTCCCTCGCGGGCCTGGCCGAAGCCGTGGAGCCTGGCGGTTTCCTGGTCTACACCGGCCAGCCGTGGCACCCGCAACTGGAACTGATCGCCCGCGCCCTCACCAGCCACCGCGCCGGCCAGGCCTGGGTGATGCGTCGACGCACCCAGGCGGAAATGGATCAATTGGTCGAGGCGGCGGGCTTCCGCAAGATCACCCTGCGTGTCGATGAATGGGGCATTTTCAGCGTTTCGCTGGCGCAGCGAGTGCAGTAATGAGCGCCGTCATCGCTCCGGCCCGCGAACCCGCACTGCTCAAACCAGCAGTGCTGTGGCTGCTGTTGTTGGCGCCGCTGTTCTTCACCACTTACGGCTTCGCCACCTGGGTCACCGCCCAGCGTGACGACGTCGGTACGCTGGTGTTCGACTGGGAAAGCCACATGCCGTTCATGGCCTGGACCATCGTGCCGTACTGGTCGATCGATCTGCTGTACGGCTTGTCCTTGCTGTTGCCCAACAGCCGCGACGAACTCAAGCGCCACGCCTTGCGCCTGCTCACGGCCCAGGTGATTGCGGTCAGTTGCTTTTTGCTCTGGCCGCTGCGTTTCACCTTCGCCAGGCCGGAAATGGACGGGCTGTTCGGTTGGTTGTTCGAGGTGCTGGCGGGTTTCGACAAGCCGTTCAACCAGGCGCCGTCGCTGCACATCGCGCTGCTGGTGGTGCTCTGGGTCTGTTACCAGCGGCACTTGCAGGGCTTCTGGCGCTGGGTGATGCACGGTTGGTTCGCGTTGATCGGCGTGTCGGTGCTGACGACTTATCAACATCACTTCATCGACCTGCCCACGGGCGCGTTGGCCGGTTGGTTGTGCGTCTGGTTGTGGCCGCTGGATCGACCGAGCCCACTGCTGAGCGCGCGCCTGACGGCCGATCCTGCCCGCCGACGCCTGGCCTTGCGTTATGGCCTGGGCGCGGCGGCGCTGTTCATCCCGGCGTTTGCCTTGGGCGGCGCGTGGCTCTGGCTGATCTGGCCGGCGGTCGCGGTGCTCATGGTGGCGCTGAATTACTTGATGTTCGGTGCCGATGGTTTCCAGAAGCGTGCCGATGGTCGCTTGAGTCCGGCGGTGCGTTGGTTGCTGGCGCCGTACCTGGCGGCGGCGTGGATCAATTCCCGCTGCTGGACGCGCAAGCACCCGCAGCCAGACCTGATCGCGGATAACGTCTGGCTGGGGCGAATGCCTACGCCGATGGAATTGAAGGACAGCACATTTACCGGCGTGCTCGACCTCTGCGCGGAACTGTCCATGGACAGCTCGAATGTCGCCTATCGTTCGTTACCGGTGCTCGACCTGACGGCGCCGACCGCCGAGCAATGCCTGAAAGCGGCAGAGGCCATCGAAAGCCTGCGCCAACATGGGCCAGTGCTGGTCTGCTGCGCCTTGGGTTATTCGCGCAGCGCCACGGCGGTGGTTGCCTGGTTGTTGCACACTGGCCGGGCAGCGAACGTTGACGCAGCGATCGTGCAGATCCAGCGCGCTCGACCGCGCATTGTCTTGCACGCGGCGCACCGTCGGGCACTGGAACAGTTATCCACAACACGGGGGAATGCTCATGATCAGTGATATGGAGCTCCACACCGTGGCGAGCCTGTTGCGCCGGGGTCATTCGCTGGATCAACTGTCCACGGGACTGACGCTGCTGGCGGCGCTGCTGGGGTTGGGGCAATGGCTGGTGGGCGTGATCGATCCGTGGTTGCTGCTGTTGAGTGCGGTGCTACTGGTTATCGGAGTGGTGGAAAAATACTGGGCACTGCGCGTGGCGTTCGACGCCGATCTGTTCCAGCGCATGGCCGACAGTACCCACTCCCTGGCCGAACGCACCTATGAATTGGATCAAGCCCTCACCGCGTTGGGCCTGCAACCCGCCGAACGGGCCGGGCGCCTGTGGACCGAACGACGGCACGGCGCGTTGTTGCTGCTGCGTCGGCAGTCGCGGTTGCTGGCGGTACAAGTTGTCTTGGTGCTGGGCTTCATCGTGGCCAGTCCTTGGTTAGCTTCAGGTCTCTAGATAGTTTTTTGTGGCGAGGGGATTTATCCCCGCTGGGCTGCGAAGCAGCCCCAAAACCAAGCACTGTGGTGTATCAGATTGATTGTGTTCAGCCTCTTGGGGGCCGCTGCGCAGCCCAGCGGGGATAAATCCCCTCGCCACAGAAGAATGCTCGCCACAGTGATGCTTATGTTTCTCAGGACAAGGAATCCTCATGTTCGAACCCGTGGTCGCCAACCTCATCACCTCCGCCGCTCGCATGGTCACGGGCGCTCGCAGCCTGTGGCTCGGTTGCGCGCCGACGCCGGTGCAGCGGATCTACTTCGCCAACCACAGCAGCCACGGTGACTTCGTGTTGCTCTGGGCCTCGCTGCCGCCGGCGCTGCGCAAGCTCACCCGCCCGGTGGCGGGCTCTGACTATTGGCAAACCAGCCCGGTGCGCCGCTACATCATCAACCGGGTGTTCAACGGCGTGCTGGTGGACCGTGAGCGCAAGGACCCTGCGTACAACCCATTGCAGCCGATGCTCGATGCGCTGGAAAACGGCGACTCGCTGATCATCTTCCCGGAAGGCACGCGCAATCCGGAGGAAGGCCTGTTGCCCTTCAAGAGCGGGATCTATCACTTGATGAAAAACCACCCCGAGGTCGAGGTGATCCCGGTGTGGATCGCCAACCTCAACCGCGTCATGCCCAAGGGCCGTGTGCTGCCGCTGCCGTTGTTGTGCACCACCAGTTTCGGTGCGCCGCTGTGCATCGAAGAGGGTGAAAGCAAAGAGCAATTCCTTGAACGCAGCCGCGCCGCGCTGCTGGCACTGGCCCCGGAGCACGTCTGACATGGATCGATATACCCTGATGTTGTTTGGCGGGATCGGCGCGATTCTGGTGCTGGCGTCGCTGATTGGTTTCATTCTCCGGCTGCGGACCAAAGGCGCACCGAACTCGGTCATCGATAACCTCAACGCCCGGATCAATGCCTGGTGGATCATGGTGCTGGTGATCGGCGTGGCGTTCTGGCTCGGTAACGCGGCGGTCATCCTGTTGTTCTACGCGGTGTCGTTCTACGCCCTGCGCGAGTTCCTGACGCTGACACCGACCCGGCGCAGTGACTACCCGGCCCTGGTGGCGGCGTTCTACCTGGCCCTGCCGCTGCAATACCTGTTGATCTACTACGACTGGTACGGGCTGTTTTCGATCTTTATCCCGGTGTATGTGTTCCTGCTGCTGCCGATCCTGGCGTCCCTGGGCGGCGACAGCACGCATTTCCTCGAGCGCGCTTCGAAGGTCCAGTGGGGCTTGATGATCGCGGTGTTCTGCATTTCCTTCGTGCCCGCCCTGCTGACCCTGGACATCGCCGGTTTCGAAGGGCGCAACCTGTTGCTGATCGCCTACCTGGTGATCGTGGTGCAGCTCTCGGATGTGTTGCAGTACGTCTGCGGCAAGCTGTTCGGCAAGCACAAGATCGCGCCGAACCTGTCACCCTCGAAAACCGTGGAAGGTTTTGTCGGCGGCATCTTCCTGGCCTCGCTGATCGGTGGTGCGCTGTGGTGGATCACGCCGTTCAATCCCTGGCAGTCGTTCCTCATCGCCTTGCTGATCAACCTGCTGGGCTTTGCCGGCGGCATTGTCATGTCAGCGATCAAGCGCGACCGCGGCGTCAAGGACTGGGGCCACATGATCGAAGGCCACGGCGGCATGCTCGACCGGCTGGACTCGGTGTGCTTCGCCGCGCCGATCTTCTTCCACCTGGTACGGTACTGGTGGACCTGAAAAAGCCTGCGGCGCCCCTTTGAACCTGTGGGAGTCTGTGGTGAATATCTAACCTGTGGGAGCGGGCTTGCTCGCGAAATCGGTGGGTCAGCTTGCATTGATGTTGACTGTGCAGCCGTCTTCGCGAGCAAGCCCGCTCCCACAGATGTGCTTGGGCGGGTGGTTTAGCGGTGGGTCGACGGCATGGCGGTGGGATCAACACGAACGGTACGAGCCTGGTTCGTAGAGCGTTCCCATTCCTTGGCATCGTGACTGCAAAAAATCTCGACATGCCCATTCTGGCCCGCCGCCAGTTCCCGCAGGCGATCCTGATTGCGCAGCCGTGCCGGGCGATAGGTGTCCATCATGTACTGATAGAACTTCAGCCCCGGCGGGCAACGCCGCTCGGGCTGATGGACTTCATCGTGGAAGAAATACGCATCGCCGGCATGGAGCATCCAGCCGTCCGGTGTCCTCAGGGCGATCCCGGCGTGGCCGGCGGTGTGGCCTTGGAGCGGGACCAGGAAAATGTCCTCTTCTTCCGCCCCGATCAACGCGCGCACTGAATCAAAACCAAACCACGTGTCACCGTCCGGGGCATAGAACTCCCAGTTGTCGACGCCCTGCCACTGGCGCGCCTGGAATCGCCGTCGACTGATCCAGGTATCGGCGCTGCGCGCCATCGCCATCTCGTCGCGCATCACATGCACCCGAGCCTGGGGAAAGTCCTGGAGCCCGCCGGCGTGATCGAAATCCAGGTGCGTCAGCAGGATATGCCGCACATCGTTGGCGTCGAAGCCCAAACGCCGCACCTGCTCCAGGGCGGTGAGGCGATGCTCGAACTTGATGTTGTTGAATGCCCGGAAGAATCGGCTAAGCCGTTCGGGCGTCTGGACATCCCGCTGGCCAAAACCGGTGTCCACCAGGACCAGGCCATTGTTGTCGGTTTCGATCAACAGGCAATGACACACCAGGCACGCCGTCAGTCCCCGACTGTAGCCATCGAACAACTTCCCGCCCACGGGGCACATGCAACCGCAGTTCAGGTGATGGATACGCATGGGGGCCTCCTGTCACGAATGGCGTGCCGCTCTCGGGTTTTTCTTGGGCTCTTTAAAATCGACAGGGAGGGGGCAGGCGCAATTCCGCAAAGGCGACAGGCGGTGGGTATGCCTGGGCGAACACCCATACTGTGGGAGCGAGCCTGCTCGCGAAAGCGGTGTGTCAGTCAGCAATCATGTTGGATGTTCCATTGCTTTCGCGAGCAGGCTCGCTCCCACAGGGGGTCAGTGCTTAGTCCAGAAATCAATCAAGAATCAAATGCGGCAAAAACCGGCTGGAATCCTTGGTGATCAGGCTGTTGTCTTCCCGCACACCAATGCCGGCGGCCTGGTCGCCGATAACCCATGAGCCGATCAAGGTGTAGCTGTCGTCGAATTTCGGCAGTGGCGCAAATTCCTGGAGGATGAACGGCGCGTCGGTGTAGGGGCCGTCTTCCTTGACGATCAGGCCATCAGCGGTCTGCAACTCGATGTTGGCGCCTTCCCGGGAAAAGAACGGCTTGCGCACCCAGCCTTTCGGCACTGCTTTGCGGGTGTCGGTGTCCAGGTGGGCGGCGAGCAGGTTCGGGTGGCCTTTGTGGAATTCCCACAGCAGCGGCAGGATGCCTTTGTTGGAGATGATCGACTTCCAGGCCGGCTCGAAAAACTGCGTATCGCATTGAGCGATCGCTTCACCAAAGGGCTCGTGGAAGATGAATTCCCACGCATGCAACTTGAACAGGTGCGGAATCCAGCGCTCTTCCAGGTCGACGAAACGTCCGTCGCTGTTGAGGCCGATGTCTTCGATATCGATGTGCCGCGACTCAATGCCGACTTTTTCCGCGATCAGGCGCAGGTAATCCGTGGTGCCCTTGTCTTCCACCGAGCCTTTCATCGAGGCGAAATAGAACGGCTCCTTGAGCTGCAATTGGGCGAAGGCCTGGTGCAGCTTGGTGTCGATGCTGTTGAACTGGTCGGCATGGGCCGGCAGCATGCCGCGCTCGATGCATTGCTCCAGCCAACCCCACTGGAACGCCGCCGCCTCGTAGAGGCTGGTCGGCGTGTCGTAGTTGAGTTCCAACAACTTGGCCGGGCCCGTGCCGTTGTAGGAGAAATCCATGCGTCCGTACAGGTGCGGATGGCCTTCCAGCCATGACGTGCGCACCAGGTCGAAGAACGGCGCGGGAATGCTCAGGCGTTCCAGCAATTCTTCGCTCTGGACCACCCGAGCCACCAGGTCCATGCACATGTCATGGAGCTCGGTGGTCGGGTCTTCCAGGTCGTCCTCGATCTGCTTGAGGGTGAACTGGTAGTACGCGCTTTCGTCCCAATAGGGTTCGTCGTCGATGGTGTGGAACAGAAAGCCGAGTTGCTCGGCGGTCTGTTTCCAGTCGGGACGTTCTGCGCAATGGATCTTCTTCATGGCCCTCGTTCCTTAGCCGCCGGAGCTGCTCGAACCGCCCCAACCGCTGCGGGCACTGGACTTGCTGCCGAAGCCACCGCGAGAGGTGGACGACGCAACGGACATCGCCTTGCTGGTCTTGACGGAGTCGGTGTAGCTGCCATACCGCGCCTGGTTGGACTTGGTAAAGGTCGAGCCGCTGGAAACCCGCTGGCTCAGCGTCGAGGACCCGAAGTTGCCGCGGTCATCGCGGTAGCGGTAGACCGGCTCGGAGTAATAGCTGCTGCGGTTGCCGCTCAACATGTTGCCGATCAGCAGGCCGGTCAGCAGGTTGCCAAAGCCTGAACCACCGACGTTCGCTTCCGAAGCCGGCAACTGGGCCCGGGCGGCATCGACCTCGGACTGCGTGACTTCGCCATCGGCGTTCAGCTCGAAACCACCCAGCTTGGGCAGGAACTTGCCGGCCGAGTCCTGCTGGCACCAATCGGGCACGAAGTCGGCATCGCAATCGGCCTTGCTATCGTAGACCGGCGCGATGCGACGATGCTCACCCATGGCGGTCATGTAGGCGGTGGAGCAAATGTCCACCGGCAGCTTTTCATCGACACATTCCTGGACGGACTGGAAGTTGTACTTCTTCTGCAACTTGTAGGTTTTTTCCGCGGGCCCGCAACCGGATATCGCCAGGGCGACCGACGCGGCCAGCGAGAGCTGGACGTACTTGCTTCGTTTCATCGGGATCTCCGTGGCGCAATCAGTTCGTGGAAGGCGTCATGCACGCGGCGTTCAACATGCCGACGCTGATGGCCACGGCGGCGATGTAGATACCCGCGGCGATTTCACCGTTCTTGATGCGCGCGGAAGCGCCCTTGAGCACCAGGCTGGTGACCAGGAACGCCAACAACTGGACGACCGCGGCGATCACCGCCCAGACGACAAAGTCCAGCATGCTGATCGAGTAGGCGATCACGTTACTGGCCGGAATGGCGAAACCGATGACGGCGCCGCCCAGGGCGATGGCCGCAGCCACGTTGCCCGAACGGATCAGTTCGAATTCCTTGTGCGGCGTGACGCGGGTGTAGATGAACTGGAACAGCGCGAACAGCACGGCGGCGCCGAGGATGTACATGACAAAGCCAAGCACGGCGGCTTTGTTCAGGGAAATGGAGAGCGCTTCAAGCATGGACTTCTTCCTTATTCAAAGAGTGTTCAGGTCAGTGGTGTACAGCGAAATACCCAGCGAAGTGCTCAGGCTGACAGTGCCTTCGGCGTCCTCTTCGACGGAAAACAACAGGAACTCCCGGCGATCCGTCAGGCCGGTGTCGCGGGCATACAGCATCGAACGGTGCTCGACGTTGTAGGACTCTTCTGGATTGCTCACGCGCTCGCTCAACCCTACCAGTTCCGTCTGGCCGGCCTCGGTGCCCCATTCGCGGGTGTACTCGACGCCGTCGTGGGTGTAGGTCGGCAGGCCGATCAGGCTTTCGGGGCCGGCCAGGCGACGCAATTCCGCTTCGCTGTTGATCGTGACGTAGCTGAGGTAATTGAACAGGATCACCGACTCGACCTGCCCGGCGACGTCGCCGCTGGTGTGCACTTGCAGCCAGTAGTCTTCGTCGTTCATGTAGCAGCGCGACAGCCAGTTCGACTGCCCGAGGTCGACGATGCCCAGGCTCCAGACCTGCTGGTTGGCCGGGATGACCACGGCGCTGTTGCCGTCCAGCAGTAATTTGAGCGTGGCATCGAACATGACCTGCTTGCCGGACGCCAGGCCCAGCGGCCCGGTGACAGGCGCGTTAGGGTTGGCTGTCGAGCTCGCGTTCGGGGCCTCGAGCCCCATCAATTGTTTAAACCACCCCATGGGTAATTTCCTTGAGACGCGCCGAGGCGATATAGAAGAGTTCTCCGCCCACCACACGGGTGGCGCCGGGCGGGTTGATCGACGGCTGGCGGGCGCCCTGGGCGCGATAGCCGATCAGCGTAGCGTTGTGCTGCTCTTTCATCCGGGTATAGAGGTCGCCGAACGTCGCTTCAAACGCCTCGGGCAGTTTCATCAAGTACTGGGTGGCGCCTTGGCCGACACAGAGCAACTCATTGATGACCACGGACGAGCCCGGGTCCTGCGAGGCCCGCACCAGCATTTCGATGGCCATGCTGGAGGTGCATTCCAGGCTCGGCGCATAAGCGCTGGCGAGGGCGGCGATTTCGCTGTCATTGAAGTGCGCGACCACGTGCCCGGCAGGCTGCAATTGATTGACCGCCAGCACGGTGGCCAGGGTCAGGTCGTCGGAATGCGTGCGCACCAGCACGCGTTCGGCACCCGGCACGCCGGCACGCTGCAACAGCGCGACGGAGGACAGGCTGTCGCCTCTGATGTAGGTGGCCTTGCCGGGCATGGGGTTTTCTTCAAGATCGCAATCGCAGATGACGATCAGGTTGTCGTTGGACGTTTCGTCCTGCAGCAGCAGTTCGATGACCCGCTCGCTGGTGGCGCCCTCCCAACCGATGAGCACCGTGTGGCCGACCTTGCCGGTGAAATCGCCTTTGCCCTTCATGCCTTTTCTCCATACATCGATGACGCTGCTGGTGGTTTTGCCGATGACCGTCGTCAACAGGGCAATGCCCCCGAGCATGATCCAGGTCGCCACGAAAATCCGTCCGGCGGAGGTCTGTGGCAACAGATCGCCATAGCCGACGGTGAGCGTGGTGGTGAGATAGAAGTAGATAAACGTGGCGGCGGCGATGAGGTGTTGCTCGCCCAAAAGCACCAGGCCGATCCAGGCCGTGGACAGGTGCACGCCCAGCGCAATGGCCAGCCCCGCCCAACCGAAGCGGTGGAAGAAGGACGACGCGTACGTGCGCAACAAAAGGAAAATCGACATTTCGTCCCTGACTCCGTGGGGCTTGGTTCCTGGCGGGATCATCGCTCTGGTGCCTGGTGGCACGAGCGTAGTGGCCGGACAGCATTAAACCTGTTGCGAGGCTTGGATAGAAGTACCTGCAGCACAATTAAATCCGTGGTGGCCGCACATTATTGTGGCGAGGGAGCTTGCTCCCGCTGGACTGCGCAGCAGGCCCCATTTTGGAGCCGCTTCGCGCCTCAGCGGGAGCAAGCTCCCTCGCCACAGGTTTTGTGCTCGGCTGGCCTTGATTGATCAGCCCAAACTAATCACTCAGCCGATTTTTTCTTCAGGCGTTCCAGGATCGCATTGGCGCTGCCTTCGTTCGGCGTGATGCCGGCATCGCGCAGCTTGCGCTCCAGGTCGGAACCGGTGGAAGCCTCGGCCAGTTCGTCCTGGGCTTGCAGCTCGGCGGCACGTTGCTGCTGCTTGGCTTGCAGGCGGTTGAGCGTACCGACGGCGGTTTCCAGCTTGCCATTGGCGCCGCCGCTGGCGATCGAGGCGCTGACCTGGGCCTTCTGCACGCTTTCACGGGCCTTGGCCATGTCCACTTGCTGGCGCAGGCTCTTGATGCGGGCTTCGGCCTTGGTGATGTCCTTGCGCATGTTGTCCGCGTAACCACCGAATTCGGTCGCGTGCTTTTGCTCGGCGTCCAGTTCGTTGGTCAGGGTCGAAATGGCTTCGGCCACTTCCAGCGCCAGGTCTTCGCGGTTGGCCTGGATCGCGGCCAGGGCCTTGGCTTCCAGGTCCTTGATCTTGGCATTGTATTCGCCGACGCGATCGGTCGCCAGCTTGTGCTTGGCCATGATGGTGACCAGCTCACGCTTGGCATTGGCCAGCGCGCTGTCGGCATCGCGGATTTCCTGGTCGAGGATGCGCAGGGCCTGTTGGTCGACGATCGATTCGCCGACTTCGTTGGCACCGCCACGCAGTGCGGTGAACAACTTGCTCCAGATGGACTGAGTCATTGGATGGTTCCTATTCGGCGAATTAGATGAAGAAGCGTTCGAAGGCTTCGCTGGCGCGCTGGACGTTATCGACGAGGGTTTTGACCTCGGTGACGACGTTGGTCAGGCTGGAGTCGGAGCTCAAGGCACCGAACATGTTGTAGACCACCTGTCCGTTGGGCATGGTCTCGATGCCGATGGACGACAGCGGGAACATTTCCCGGCTGCGCAATACGGCGTCGTTGAATGCCGCGACATCGTTGATCGACTCGACGTCCACCAGCACGGTATCGACGATGATCTGGTCGCCGACCACGGCGATGTAGATGGGCAAGCCACCGAAGTCATTCATTTCCAGCTTGATGCTGGACTCGGAGCCTTGGACGAGGGAGAGGGTGATGTCGTTCGCGACCACTTCGTCCAGGGCCTGAAGGGCGCTGTAGAGGCGATCGATGTTCCAGTTATTACCTGCGCTCATGTAATCCTCCGACATGAATGAGCCAGCCAGAATCGGTTGGCGTAGCTGTTTCTCCATTTGCTTGAGCAGGCTTCGGTTTTCGGGAAGCACCCAAGTCTCGTGTTTCACATACCCGGCGGCACTCAGGCCCGCGCGCATCTGCTTCATGTAGAAGCTCGATGGTTTTTTCGCGGAGGGTTTGGCGCGCTCTCCCGTGCGGCTCGTTGAATCGGTTACAGACCCGTCAAGCGGATCTGATGGAGAGCTGGTTGGCATGGTACTGACCCCACTGTGAAAAACTCACGCGTGAGAAACACTACAGGCACTTTCCAAACCCCACAATAGCTCACGCGTGAGATTTTTATCTGTCACAAATGCTGACACCTTCCCAGTTCATAGATCAGGCGTTCGCCATAGATCCCTTGTGGGAGCGAGCCTGCTCGCGATAGCGATGGGTCAGCTTGCATTGATGTTGGATGCATGACCGTCATCGCGAGCAGGCTCGCTCCCACAGGAGATATCCACAGGCCACAACATCCGCTGGGGCTGCCGATGGTGACCTTACGGGTAGCTAAAGCTTTTGACCAACGTCAGCTCCCCCACCGCCCGCATCGGCACGACGAAGGTTTCCATTTTCTCGTTCGGCGTGCCCTCTTCGGTGATCACGGTGACCTGCGCGGTGGTCAAGGCCTGTTGCGCCTGCGCCACGGACTCGCCCTCTTCGCCGTCCTCTTCACTGCGATAACCGCCGCCGTAGTAGTTCACATACACCAGGTACTGGCCCTTGATCGGCGCGGGCATGGCGAAGATTTCCGGGCCGTAGCCGGTGGTGACGTCGACGTCGAGGGCGCCGCCGTTGGCGACGGCACGGTCGCCGTACCAGATGTGCGCACCGTCGGGGGTGACCAAGTGCAGGTCCAGGTCGGTGCCGTCACTGTCCCAGGTCAGCAACACCCGCAGCTTGGCCGGGGTGGCGCCGCCGCTGGTGTTGAGAAACTGCGTGCGGTGGCGCTGCTGGCCGTCGGCGCTGCGCACTTCAACGCTGTTGCTGCCGTTGGGGAACGAGAACGGCCGGTCGAAGCGACCTTCTTCGTCCAATTTCAGCGGCAGGCTGACGCCGTTGACGATCAACTGGCCCGGCGCGTTGCTGTCCTTGGGCGCACCTTTAATCTGCCCAGCAATGCGCGCAGTGTTGGCCTGGCCCGGGGGCGTGTTGACCGACGAGGCCGGGTAGTTGACGGTCTGGCTGAAGCTTTCGCCTTCACCCCCCGGCGCACCGCTGCGCCAGCCGCCAATGGGGGTGTCGAGCTTGATGGAGTCGGCGGCCATGGCCGGTGATAACGCGGTCAGGGCGCAGAGCAACAGCAAGACCTGTGGATAACGGAGTGTCATGGTCTATTCCAGCAAGAGGTGACGGGCGAGCCCTTCGATATAGGTTTCGTCCTGGCCGTTGGGGTGAGCTTCGAAGGCCAGGTGCAAATATTCATGTGTCAGGTCGAGACGATCTTGCAGCGACAGCACGCCGCGCACGTAGATGCGCTGGCGTTCGCGGTCGACATACGGCCGGCCGAAGGCGACGCGGCAGACGGCGAAAGCGCTGATTTCGTTGTAGCCCACTTCACTTTCCAGCCGCTCGCGCCAGCCCCGGCGCTGCTTCAGCAGCCAGTCCTGGGCGGCAGGCAGCGCCTCGCAGGACGCCACCGGGTTGTCCCAACGGCTGAGGCTGGCGCGCGGATAGGCGTGCAGCAGGATGGCGTCGTAGCGTTGGCCGGCGTTGGCCTGCTCCACGGCTTGCGCCCAGGACAGCTTGTCCGGGCCCGGCTGGTCGGAGTGGTAGGTGACATCGGTGCCGGCCAGGACCAGGTCACTGGTCCAGGCGGCAATGGCGCGGGTTTCAGGCGCCGCCGGGCGTGGCGCGACGCGCTGGCGATGGCTGCTGTCGTCGATGCTCAGGCAATCGCCGTTGCGTTGGGCGTTTTGCAGCAGATACGTGCGAATCGCCACCGCCAGGGCCTTGGCGGCTTCGGCGGGCTCTGCCTTGGCTTCGCGCTGCAAGACCCGGGCGACGTATTCCTCGCGGTCCAGGCGCGCCACCAGCTTGCCGGGCATCAGGAATAATTCGCCGTCGCTGTGGATATCCAATTGATTGCCGTTGGTGAACTCGACACGGTAGTCACCGCGCAGTTGACCCGGCGCGGCCGGGCGCTCGCCGGCCATCACCCGTTGCAAGGGATAGCGGGCAAACAGGCCGACTTCCACGCAACGCCCGGTTTCCGCCGGCCAGCGCGACGGCAATGCCGCCGCCAGACCTTCGCCGTAGACCTTGAGGACCTGCTGGCTGGTGCCACGTCCACCGGCCCACACCGGGGTGCCATCGGCCAGCCAACCGGCAAAACCGCCCTGTCGCGAGGAAGGTCCCTGGTCACCCAGCCAGCTCCAGGTCTTGACCCGCAGACGGCTGCCCAACTCACCGACCAACCGTCCGTCGGCCGCGCTGAGTGCCACATCCAGCAGCACCCGACGGGCCTGGTCCTGGGCCGGCAGCATGGCCAGGGCCTTGAGCAGTTCCGCGACCGGTACTTGCGTCTGAGGTTGCAGCGTTGGCAGATCCAACAACCAGGCCGGCGCCTGGCGGTTCTGCCAGTAATCGCGCCAGTTCGAGGCCGCCAGCCCGAGTCGCTGCGGCTCGAAATACAAACCACAGGATTTCACCAAGGCCTGGTCACGACCGATGCTCTGCCCGGGATTGCAGCAATAGACTTCTTCCTTCGACTCGCCGCGGCATTCATAGACCGGTTCGCGAGCGCCGGTGTCCGCCAGCCAGGCGTAGACAAACAGTTTCCACAGGCTGCCCAACGGTGCCTGCAACGTATCGGGCAACGGCTGGCGATCCAGCACCTGGGTTTGATTCACCCGCAGCAATTGACCGTCGAAGGCCAGGCGCAACGGCTCGTCCTGCGCTGTCGCCAGCGCAGGAATCAAGCACAACCACCACCAACCCCAAGGCCTGCCCATGTCAGTTGACCGTCACCTGACCGAGCGCCGGTTTCTGTTCGCGCGCCTGATTCTGTGGTGCATAGACTTGGGTGAAGCGCACCGGCGGCAAGGTGAACTGGCCTTTCTGGGAGAAGCGCACCAAGTGCCGCAGGCGCAGCTCGCCACTGAGGGCGTCCAGCGGTATCGCATAGGCCATCTGGCCCGGCTCGAAGCGCGCCTTTTCCAGGGACGTCGGCTCGCTGTCGGCCTTGCCCATCAACTGGATGCCCCAGGTGGTGCGCTCCACATCGGCGCCCGGCGGCAACGGCACTTCGAGCATGCCGTAGCGCAGTGGCGTCGGTGCCTTGCTGTTGATGATCACTTCATCCAGATAGAGGCTGTCGCTGGACAACGGTTTGTTGCCCACGGCTTCGAGCTTGAAGGTGAAGGCCTCGTCGCCCGGCACCAGGCGCGACAGGCGCCGGGTGATCGATACGGCCATCGGTGCCACCGGTGCTTGCTGGCTCTGGAAACTCAGCGCCGCTTGCAATGGACGCTCCTCGGCGCCGGTCAGGGTCAGCATCGTTGGAAGCTGCGCGCCCTGCCATTGCCAGTAGGTTTCACCGGTCGCGCCTTGCTTGGCAACCCAGCCTTCGCCCGGCGCCAGGGCCACGGCCGGCGCGGCCTGTTCGATGCTGCGTTGCAACCAGGTCAGGGCCAGCGCCCGTTCCAGGGTGGACTGCTGCGGCAGCACGCGCTCCAGCAGTGCCGTGGCGCGGGCTTGATCGAAGCTCTGCAGCGACAGCAGCAAAGCCTCGACGAAAGGCTGCGAGCTCAGCTCCAGTTGCTGTTGCGCGGCGTCGGCCTGGCGGCTGAAGGCTGCGGGCAACGGCACCTTCGCCTGCTTGGCGAGGGATGCGGTCAGAACACGGGCGCTGGCCAGGCCAAGGGCGGAGTCCGGCGCATACATGACCAAGCTGTCTTCGCCGCTGTCCAACACGCTCTCGGTGCTGTCTTCACTGGCTTTCGCCAGGTCGTCCATCAAGCCACTGAGCAAGGTGTTCACCGGCAATTGCATCTGCTTGGCGAACGACAGGATCAGTGCACGCTGCAGCAGCGGTGTATCAGCGGCCTCCTTGGCGTAGACCTCCAGCACCCGCTGCCAGTGTTCCGGCGGCAGGCTCAGGTCCAGGGCCTGGCTGGCGTGCCAGTCGGCGTAATAGGCGTAAGCGGTGAGGAAGGCATCCGGCTCACCGTCCTGGCCCCACCAGGTGAAGCTCGCCGAAGGCCCGGCCATCTGCACCAGGCGCAAGCGGCTGTTCTGCATGATCAAGCGCAAGCGGTCGCGAATCTGCGGGTTCGACGCCAAGGTCGGATAGGCAATGCTCAATGGCAGCAAACGACTGGCGGTCTGCTCGACGCCACCATAGGGGTAGCTCAGCAGGTCATCCAGGGCCGAACGGAACAACGCTTGCGGGCTGTCATCCAGGCGCAGGTGAATATCGCTGGCGTCGGCCGGCAAGGTCAGCGGGGTGTCGCCACTGGCTACATCAAGGCGCTGGCTCTGGGTGACTTGCCAACCATTGCCGCTGGCGTTCAAGTGCATGGCCAGGGCGTCCTGGGTTTCGCCGTTCAATTGCAACTGTACGGTCAAGTCGCCGCTGCTCAATTCCAGGGTCGGCAGGGCCACGTAGTTGATGCCGTTTTTCAGCTCCGCCACCACGCGCTGTTCAGCACCGGCGTAACGGATCAGCAGCTCGGCCTTCAGGGGTTTTTCCGATTGGCTGAAGGCGAACAGGCCCAGTTGCGGCTTGTCGCCCGTGCGGAAGCGGGTCGGGCCACTCCACTTCAGGTACAGCGGTTTTTCCGACGCAATGAACTGCTTCTTCTGGCCGACTTGGCCGTCGTCAGCGATCGCCTTGGCGGTGATGCGCCAGCGGGTCAGCGAGTCCGGCATCTTGAAGGTGAAGCGGGCCTTGCCGTTGGCGTCGGTGACCAGCTCCGGTTGCCAGGCGGCGGTGTCGACGTCTTCACGCCGTGGCCGCTCCAGCACCTTGACCCCACGCTCGCTGCGGTTGGCCTTGCCCGGCGCGCCGGGGCTGCCTGGCAGCGCCACGTCGTAGCTGATGAACGACAGGCTGGCACTGGTGCGCACGTTGTTGCGGCGCGGGTGATAGAAGAACTGGTCAATGGTCGGCGCGACTTCCGGTTGCAGGGCGTAGACCATTTCATCGACCACGCTGACGGTCAGGTGCGCCGGGATCGCCTTGCCGGCGAACTGGGTGCTCAGGTCCACGGTCACCGTGTCGCCCGGGCGATAAGTGGCTTTGTCGGTGACGACCGCCACGTCGATCTGCGGCGTGATCACCTTGATGCCGGCATTCTGGAAGCTGTACTGGCCACCCTTGGTGTACAGCACCGAGAAGGTCAGGTTGGGCGCGAAGCTATCCTTCACGGCAATGCGCGCGCGGTATTGGGTGTCGCTGAGCTTTTCCATCTTCAGCCAGTCGCCGCCCTTGGACAGCAGCGCCGTGGCCTCGACCTTGTCCCGCTCAAGGGACAGCAGCGCATCGCTGACCGGCTCCGGGAAGGTGATCAGCGCCAGCGCTTCGTCACCGGTCTTGTATTCAGGCTTGTCGAAGACGATTTCGACGGTGCCCGGCACGGCCTTGATGCCGTCACCGGTCACCGCATGGGCGGCGGCGCCGATGACGCGACCGTGGTCATCCTTGAGCGTCAGGTTGTAGGTGCCGGGGCGCTCGAAGGTCAGGCTGAAGCCCTTGTCCTTGGCCGCCAGCTTGCCTTCGCCGGTGCTCTGGTCTTCCAGGCGCACCCAGGCGTAGCTGCCCGGCGTCACGGCCTTGGCCTGTGCGTTGCCGCCTTCGTTGGCGTAGCTGAACGACACTTTCTGGCCGGCAGCGCTGAACCGCTGGGGAGCGCTCAGGCGGAAATTCGCCGCGCCACGGTCGATGAGGATTTCCTTGGTGGTCTTGACCCGATACGCCGCGCCATCGCTGGCGAACACGGTGAGCGTGTAGCGGCTCGGCTTGTCGGCGGCCGGCAGGTCGAGGGTCGCGTTGCCCTTGGCATCGGTGGTCACTTCGCTGCTGGTCAGCTCCACCGGGAATTGCCCCAGGTATTGCAGCTCGTTATCGACCATCGACAGTTGCTGGGCGCGCAGGCTCAGGCTGACCTTGGCATTCACCACCGGCTTGCCGTCCGGGTACAGCAGCACGAGGTTGCCCTTGACCGGTTCGCCGGTGCGGTAATCCTGCTTGGCCAGGTTCAGGGCAATCTCGAAGTGCGGCTTGATGTATTCGGCGACGCGGAAGGCGCTGCTGTAGAGCTGGTCCTTGTAGCTGAAGCGCAACTCGTAACCACCGGCCACAGCGTTTTCCGGCAGTTGGAAACGGCCTTGGGTACCGGCCTTGGAATCGAGCTTCAGGGCCAGGGTTTGCAGCGCGGTGCCGGTGGCGTCGAGGACGCTGACATTGACGTCGGCGGCGGTCGGTTGCACCGAGTCACGGGCGTTCTTGAACTCACGGCCAACGATCTTCAGCGATACCCAGTCCCCCGGCCGGTACAGCGGCCGGTCGGTGAAGGCATAGAGCTTGGTGTCGTAGATTTCGCTGTCGTAGTAGAAGTTTTCCGAGACGAAGACCCCGCCCTCCTCGTCTTCACCGATGACGAACGAACGCTCCGGGCTGACGTGCTTGAGGCGCAGCAGGCCGTCTTCATCGGTGGCACCGCTGCTCATCACGCCCAGGCCGTCGGTCCACAGCACGTTGACCTTGGGCACCGAACGCCCTTCATGCTTGCGTGCGGCCCAGACCAGCAGTTCATCGCCGGCAATCTTGCTCACGGCCACGGTGTTGGAAACGAAGACCATGGTGGTCGCGCGGTATTTGCCGATCAGCGCTTCCACCAGGTACAGGCCGGGCTTCAACTGGCCCAGCGGCACATAGACGTTGCCCGGCGCGACGTTGACAAACTGGCTGGACGACCCGGCCAGGTTGACCCCCGCCGGCGGCTGGATCGGCTTGGCCTGCCACAGCGGATAACGGAACTGGCTGACCACCGGCAGACCCGGGATCAAGGCGAATTGTGCCGGTGCCTCGTACGGCGTCGGCGCGACCAGGGCATCGCCGATCTTCAGCTCCGGCACTTCTTCGGTGACGTGCTGGCGCGATTCGTAGGAGAACGCCCGTTGCATCACTCGACGGGACTTGCGGTACCAGTTGTCCCACAGGTACGCGAGGGTGTTCGACAGGCCTTCGCCCTTGAACTGGCCGTCGCTGACCACGCGGTGCAGGTTCTTCTGGCGCTTGAGGAAGTCCAGCGGCTTGTCGATGCGATAGACGCGGATATCGGCGCCGCCGTAGGGCTCCATGCGGAACCGACGGTAGTCGCGGCCCGGCGCTTCGAGGCGAACCATGGCCTGCTCGTCGCTGGCAAAGCTGCTGTCGGCCAGCAGGAAAAAGCTTTCACCGGACACCGGCGTGTAGCCGCTGGGCTCCACCGTGTCTTCGGCATTCACGACAGGTGCCAGCAACAGGGCGAACAGCAGGGGCAATTTTGAACACAAGCGCAGCATGCGGGCACCGGTCATTGGGAGAGAAAGTTGAGTCGATAGACGCCGATGAAGTTGGGGTTGGCTGCGTCGGGTATCCATCGGGTGTCCTTCCAGTTCATGAGTTGTTGCAGGCTTGCGGAGCGCATGCCGTTGTCGGTAGGGGTTGTGGTGCCGGTGTGATAGGCGATGTAGCGGCCCATCCAGATCATCAGGTGCTGGTCGTCGCCCTGATCGAAGAACATCAGGTCGCCGGGACGAGCCTGGGCGACATCGCGGCCCACCAGGCGACTGTTGAACTGGATCAGCTTGATGGCGTTGACGTAGGGCCCGACCTTGCCGCCGCCCTGCTGCCACTGCTGGGCGAGGCGCCGTTGCGCATCGCTGAGGGGCAGTTCCGGGGGCAGGTAGCGATTGGACAGGCCATTGCTGCGCAGCCATTTTTCATCGTGGACCTTCAGGGCTTCGTTGGCGGCGAAACGTACCAGCCCGGCGCAATCCTGCTGATACCAGCGCGGGCTCGGTCCTTTGGTCAGCTGTTCCTGGGCAATGCGCACGAACCAGGCGCGAAAAACCTGGGACTGCTGCACGTCCAACGCCGGCGCCTCGACGGCACGCGCCGGCCCGCCAAGCAGCAGCGCCAGCAGCAGCGTCAACGCAGGGTTGCGGATCAGTGCGGTCACAGCGCTTTCCATTCCAGCGGCAGCCACTGCCAATGGCCGTCCGGCTCGCTGCCCGCGGGCAAGGTCAGGGCGTATTTGCCGTAGCCGCCGAGGGTGCGCAGTTTCGGGATCAGGTAGGTTTGCGCGGCGTTATAGAACACCGGTTCCATGTCCTGGGGCAGGCTGTCGAGGGTTTCGCGCTGCATCAGTTGCGCCATGGAATCCGGACCGAAGTAGACCGGCATCAGCAGGTCTTGGGGCACCACCTCGGCCATGGGCGGGAAGCGCTTGTCGAGGGTGCCGAGGGCCTTGTCCACCAACTTGTCGTCGAGGGAGAACAGCAAGGTCGAGCCATGACGGGCCAGGCTGACCCGCAGGAACGCCTTGCCGGTGATCGCTTCGGGTTGCTCGGCTTCCTTGGCCGGATAAGGCCCGAAGTTGGAGCTGACCTGGCGTTGCCATTGGTGCGTCGAACCTGCTTGCTTTTCCACTACCGGGAACGCGTGTTCGGCGACGTTGTTTTCATAGGCGCCGACCATCGAACCGAACAGGTTGCCCAGGTCGGCGTCGAGCTTGCCGTCGTCGTCATTCAGGCTCGCCACCAACAGCGGCGTGTACAGCCGCGAATCGGCGTACCAGCACAGGCCGGCGGCGCCGGTCACATGCTCGACCATGGCCTGGGCGGCTTTTTCCTCGGCGCCCAGTTTCACCAGCAATGGTTTCTGCTGCTCGGCGGCCAGGGGCAAGGCCACGCAAGCGCTGGCGCCCATGGGCATGGCTTGCCAGATTGGCTTGAAGTCGAAGTCCGGCTGGTTTTCCTGTTCGTCCATGGCCAGGAAGCTGTGCCAGCCCTTGTCGTCCATGTCGAAACGCAAGCCGGCGAAGTTCGGGATGAACCGCTGGTAGCCCATGGCGAGCACGCTGGCGTTGACCGAGATGCGCTGCTTGACCTCCGGCGCCTTGGGCGGCAGGCCGAAGGCTTCGGGGAACAGTTTGTCGCCGTTGAGCAAGGCGGCCAGGGCGGTCGTCGAAACACTGCCCGGCTCCACCGCCGACCCGCTGGCCGGGTCGTACAGCTTGGTCGGGTTGGACAGCACGACCAGTTTGTCGCCGTGGGAGGCGAAGGCCAGGGATTTGCTCGCGTTGTAGCTGAGCTGGTAAAGCGCGACGTCGTCACCGCCGACCTTGAGGTCGCTGAGCTTGCTCAACTGGGTGTCATCCAAGGCGACCTTCGCCAACGGTTCCAGGACCTTGGCCAGGCCGCCGCGATCCATCACCAACAGGAAATCCTTGAGGCGACCGTCCGCACCGCGCCACAACGCGACGTCGGCCGGCTGGTCGAAAAGTGCTTCGATCAGGCTGTCCTGCAGCTTGAGGTCATGCTCGTAGATGATCCGGCGCAGGCTGCCGATCAGCCCGAGACGGTCGGCGTGGGCTTCGTAATAGAAGACGAAATCCTCGGTGAGCGTGGCCTTGAGGAACGGCACCGCCAACAGGTCCTTGGGCAACTGGCTCAGGGAATGAGTCTCGAGCAGACCGTCGGGGCGGCTCAGGCCGAGCTTATCCAACGCCAACTCCATGGGCGGTGCCTTGGGCTTGTTCATGAACCAGCCCAGCCCGGCGGCCACACCGGCGACCAGGCACAGCCCGATCAGTATCGCCGGCCAGCGGCGTGCAGGTTTGGCGACAGGTGTCGGCGTGGTCGGGGAAGCAGTGTTGTCGCTCATATTCACAAGGGCCTATTCATCCGTGGAGCGGAGTACTTAATAGTTGAACGTCTTGACCAGCAACAGATCGCCAATGGCGCGCAGGGGCACGACAAAGGTCTCGCGCTTTTCATCGATGGTGTTTTCGTTGAGCACCAGATTGATCTGCGAGGTGATCACCTCGTTCTGGTTGCTGGTCTCATCGAAGTTGTAGCCGCCGCTGCCGTAGTTGCCCCAATAGTTCACGTAGACCAGGTAGGTGCCGTGCATCGGCGCAGTCATGGTGAACATTTCAGGGCCGGGGCCGTCGACGCCATCCGGGTCGAGGCCGCCGCCGTTGGTCAGCGCCGGGCGGCCGAAGAAGGCATGTTGGCCGTCGGGTGTGACGATATGCAGGTCGAGCTCGGCCTTGGGGTCGTCCCAGCCCAGCACCACGCGAATCTGCGCCGGGGTGCGCAGGTTGTTGGCTTCATAGAATTGCACGCGCTTGAGGGACTGGCCTTCGGAGCTGCGTACCTCGACGCTGTTGGAGCCGGCGCCGAACGCATACGGCCGGGCGAAGCGCCCCTCGTCGTCGGTATAGAGATTCAGTGGATTGCCGTTGACCGCCAGGCTGTGGGGCTGGCGCGCCGTGCCCATCGCCTTGATCTGGCCCTCGATCATCGTGCGGTTGCGCTGCACGCCCCGGTCGATGGGTGGTGTGGGATAGGCGACTTGCGGGTTTTCGGTGCGATCGAGCAAGCCGCTGTAGCGCCAGCCGCCGACCGGCTCCGACATTTCAGCCGAAGGCGCGGCCCACGCCAACGGCGCACCAAGCAGCACGATCAATAAAGAAAGAAAACGCACGTATGCCTCCTGCCATGCACGACGCAACCCGGCGCCCTTCCAGGGCGCTGCTTGTGATTATTCGGGTTTCGTCTGAAGGCCCCGTTACAAGGCAATGCTGTTCACTTAAGGCAATCGATAAACCCGTGGCGAGGGAGCTTGCTCCCGCTGGGCCGCGAAGCGGACCCAAAACCTGCCAATTGCGGCGTATCAGACACACCGCACCCGCCGGTTTACGACTGCTTCGCAGCCGAGCGGGAGCAAGCTCCCTCGCCACAGGGTCA
>NZ_JAGDEZ010000062.1:0-26940 GCF_017498305.1 Pseudomonas sp. OA65 | reverse complement strand
GAACCAGGTCGGCTACTAGGCC
Source organism: Pseudomonas sp. OA65 (assembly GCF_017498305.1). NCBI lineage: Bacteria > Pseudomonadati > Pseudomonadota > Gammaproteobacteria > Pseudomonadales > Pseudomonadaceae > Pseudomonas > Pseudomonas sp. OA65. The sequence continues at coordinate 26,918 of NZ_JAGDEZ010000062.1, read as the reverse complement.
GCCTCGGGGCGGACGTTGATCTCGGGCGCCCCGTTAACCACGCTGGCCGAACGCAGGCATTGATCCGTGGGCATCCCGGCATGGATGCCGGGATAGCCGCGCTGGGCCATGGACGGCCCTTCGCGGCGGCCCACGGAGCAATGCCGGAGTGAGGGCATGCCGAGCCTAAACGAGGCACCGAGTGGTGGGGCAAGCCTTTTTTGCTTACTTTTTTTGGCGTTTGAAAAAAAGTGAGCCGCCGTAAGGGCGGAACCCTAAGTAGCCGTTACCGCAGAAATGGATATGTACTCAATCAAACCGCCATCGCGAGCAGGCTCGCTCCCACAATTTGGATCGGATTATAAAACCTTACAACCGCCCCGCCGGCGCATAAGGCACAGGGTCAATCACCGGCTCACGCCCCAACATCAAATCCGTAAACAACCGACACGAAGCCGGCGCCAACACCAAGCCATTGCGATAATGCCCACAGTTCAGCCAAAGCCCTGCAATCCCCGGCACCTCGCCGATATAGGGAATACCTTCAGGCGACCCAGGCCGCAGCCCAGCCCAATGCCCCACCACCTCGGCACCCGCCAACGCCGGAATCAGCTGCTGCGCCGAAGCCTTCAGGCTCTCCAAAGCAACCTCAGTCGGCGTCTTGTCGAAACCTTCACGCTCCAGCGTACTGCCCACCAGGATATGCCCATCACGCCGCGGAATGGCGTAACGCCCCTTGGCCAAAACCATGCTCGACAGAAAATCCGACGCGCACTTGTACAAAATCATCTGGCCCTTGACCGGCTCGACCGGCAACTTCAAGCCCAAGGTCTTGAGCAACTCGCCACTCCAGGCACCGGCGGCCAGAACCACCTCATCGCCACGAATTTCACCGACAAAACTGTGCACGCCCACCACACGCCCACCGTCGCGAATGAACCCGCTGACTTCGCACTGCTCATGCAGCGTGACGTTCGGCATCGCCAGCAACGCAGCCTTGAGGGACTTTACCAATCGGGGATTACGCACGTTGGCCACGTCAGCCATGTAGATCGCCCGGGAAAAACCCGCGCCCAGCACCGGCACCGCATCATGAACCGCAGAGATATCCACAGCCCGTAGCGGGCGCCCTTCCCGCTTGGCCCAGGCCAGCGCTTCGTCCTGGTCGTCCAGATCCAGCCAATACAACCCGGTCACATGCACTTGCGGATCGATTCCGGTAGCGGCGAACAAACGCTCGCCCAGCTGTGGATAAAAATCCTGCGACCAATGGGCCAGCGCCGTGACCGCCGGGCTATAGCGCCAGGGGTACAACGGCGAAACGATGCCACCGCCGGCCCAGGACGATTCCTGGCCGACACTGGAACGGTCCAGCAGCACCACACGTTGCCCTTCGGACGCCAGATTGAACGCCGTCAGCAGGCCGATGACTCCGCCACCGACAATCACCACTTGCTGTTGCCTGGTCATGTTCTGATTCGACTCACAAACAAAGGGCGCATAAAGCGCGCCCGGATAAAAGAAACTCAGCGCCCCCAACAATCCTTGGCAGTCACCCCAGTAGCATTTTCCACGCTGCGTACGCCGGTATTGGTGATTTTGAAGTCACCGCATTTGTCCGTCGCCATGGACGAGCCGCTCTTGCGCACAGCGGTCAGGGTGAAGCTCTGGTCCGTTGGTACCAAGTTAATGGTGTAGAAATCGTTGCCGCTGCTCAGACCAGTCGCATCGGTGTAGCGGTTGTTCTTCGAATAGTAGCGCTCAAGAATTTGCGCCTGCTCCGACAAAAGCCCGGCAATCTCGGCCCGTCGCCCCTTCTTCATATACTCGGTCAGGCTCGGATAGCCGACGGTGATCAGGATACCGATGATCGCGATCACGATCATGATTTCGATCAAGGTGAAACCCCGGTTGGATCTGCGCATGCCTTGCTCCCTCATTGTATCTGCCGCCACATGATACGGCGGCTGCCGCCGACGGTTTTGCCCAGCAGGTCGGTGATACCACCACCGGAGTCGTTGACGATCATATTGGTGGCCCCGTTGGCGCTGACGACGGCGCTCAGTGTCGGGATGCCGCCCGTGAACACCACGCCAGCGGAAATGGTATCGAGGCTGGTGAGCGAACCATCGTTGTTGGTATCGAGTACCGCATAGTTGAGCATCTTACCGTTGAACGCATCCAATTCGATCAGTTTGCCAGTGCCGAAGCTGGCGCAAGGGTCAGTGGTGTCCACGGCGGCCGTGGTAAAGACCACACGCCCGAGCACGAGGCTGGCCGGGTTGATGACCCGCTCCCCGGTCAGCACATTGTTGTACACCAAGGGCAGGTACCAGCCCTTTTGCGCAGGATACGTCACGTCGCTCTGGCTGGTGGTGACGAACTGCCCGGTGCTGCCGGAAAACACCCCGGTGATCGACTGGGCCTGCAGGCTCGACACGGTAATTTGCCCCGCGCCGCCCGTGGCGTCCCAGATCGAATAGAACGCCTGCAAATCCTTGTTGAGCTTGTCGGCCGCTTCGTTGAACTTGCCGGTGCCAAAAAACACCTGGGTGCCGCCTTGGGGATTGTCTGCCAGCAGGGGCTGCACAGTGATCGGCTGGGTCGCGCCGCCGGGTGCGGTGAACAACGGTTGCCCAGCAAACGCCAGGCCCCACGCCGTGGGTGAAGTGCCGCTGAGGTCGAACTTCCACATCCGTCCCTTCAAGTCACCACCGTACGCGGTCTGCACTATATTCTGCGAGTTGACCCGCAGCTTGACCGACGACAGGCCGTTATCAGTTTCGCTGCTGTTGATGACGATTTTGCGGATCAGCGAACCATCGCGGATATCCACCACGTACAACGCCGCCACACCCGTATTGCTGCCGTAGCCATTGGCGATGAACGCCGCCCAACGACCGTCCGCCAGCCGCGCGACTTCAGGGCGCGCGTAGGCATAGCCCAAGTCATTGAAGGCATTGGCCGTGTTGGCGACGGTTGGCGCACTGATTTGCCACAACGCCCGATACGCATTGCCGGCCGCCGCATCGAACAGCTGGACCCCATAGAACACCTTGCCCCCGGCCCCGGTGCCACCCACGGCCACGGTCTTCCAGGCGCTCCCCGACTGCACGTCGAATACACCGATCTGTCCATCCACGAGGAATTTGTGGCTCACGCCGTTGATGTAGTTGATGTCGGCAATGTCCTGCAACGAGGGCAGCACGTTCGAAGGCATGTAGGCGTAACGCCGCGTGCCGTTTGCGCTGTTGATGACACTGAAGAAACCATCGTTGCCATTCACCACCAGGCTGGTGCTCATGTTCGTCGCCTTGGTCGCCAGGTAGGTGCTGTAGCTGGTGTCGTTGAGCAGGTCCGCAGCGGTCTGGTCATTGGGCGATGCCAGCACCAACGGCGAATTGATGATGTCGCCCAATAATGCGCTGCGCACCTTCAGGCCAGTCTTGTTGACGCCCTTGCTCCACTCCACCAAGTCATTGCCGGTGATCCCCGTGGGCAGGTTCTGGCTGAGGCTGGTTTGCTGGGCCGGCGAAAAATTAGCGTAGGCCAGGGTCACCGGCACGTTGGTCGCCGTGTTCCAGGATTGATAGATCGGTGCCGTGGCGCCGGGCACGATGGCGGTGTCGGTGGTCCATTGCACCGCTGCCGTGTTGACCGTGCCCGCCGACGTGAAGCCGAACGCACGGATAGTTCCGCGCCAGTCCTTGGGGTCATAAGTGGTCTGGTAGTAACTGGAGGTGCTCGACAATGTGGCGGCGTTAGTGGTGCCGCCGCCCCCGGAGCCCGCTTTGGAAGTGATATCACTCAGGGCTGACGACAGCGCCGAATTCAGGCCTTCGCTGTCGCTCGCCGGATAATACTTGCCCGCCCCGTAACGGGCGGCGTCGGACAACATCTGGTTGGTGACGGCAAATCCTACGGTATAGGTATTGAGGTACTGCCGAGGAAAATCCACGCTGTTCCAGCTCTTGCCGGTGGCGTCGGTGCCGGTGGAGCGCATGTCGATGTCGAAGGCGAACTTGGCGATGTCGTCCAGGTAAAGCGTGTCGCCTTCGCTATCGCCGCTGGGATTGTTGCCATCGTTGCTGCTGATGCCATCCCAGTTCGGCAGGCGGGACAGGCCCAGCGGGTCGTTGCTGGGAAACGTTCGATCATAGGTGGGCAAACCATCGGTGATCACAACGCCGAAGTTCTTCTGGCAACGGTACTGGATCGGGCTGGTGTAGGTGGCGGGCGTTCCATTGTAAAAAGGCGCCATGCCCCTGAAATAGCGGGTGACTTCGTAATAGCTCTCGGCCAATGGCGTATTCGCGACGGCGCCCAACCCATTGATGGCGTTGATCAGGGCGCTGTAGTTACTGTTGGCCTGGGTCTGGGTCACGCTGCCACTGACCGGCGACAGGTCGCTAACAGCACGGGCAATGTAGCCCCCAGGGCCGTTGTTGCTGAAGCTGGGTGGGTTGAAGGTGGCGAGACCGATGCGTAGTGCACGGTTGTTGGCGACCAGGTCGTTGGAGACATCCCGCGCGACGTTGATCCGATAATCCCTGGGAATGGTGCCCGTGGTGAAGTCCCGGCTCGAACCGTTGGCCAGGGTCACCAGATACGCCAGGTATTTAGCGGTGTAACGAGTATCGCCGTTCCCTACAGGGTCCGGCAGCCGTAGGCAGATCCGCCCAATACTGGGTCGATAGAAACCATACCAGCCAGACGAGCAGCCGCCACGCAACAGGCTCAACAGCAGGATGTTGGAGTCGTCCGGGTCCAGCTCATACCTATCGTTGCAGTTGTTACTGGCGCTGCACGCAAATGTGCGCGTTTGCGTTGCGGTCGGATCAAACCCCGCCGCCCAAATGATGTTGTTCATGCTCCCCGAATCATCGATCAGCAGCATCACGTTCGGCGTGACGGCGGCGGCACTCAGCAAGGGCGAATCCGAAGGCGTGAATGCATAGGCCGGCGCCGCCAGGTAAAGGCTCAGTACCGCGCCCCGCAACACCTGCCACCCTCTGCGAAGCGCCCTAATATTTCGCATAGATGCTCTCCACCACGCTGCGCTGGTTATTGCCCACCACCGCTACCGCCGTGATCCGGTACAGCGTTGCCGACGTATTGACCGGCACATTGACCGCCGTGAGTGTCGTGCCGATGTTCTGCACGCCATAAAACCCACCGGCGGCGGCAACCCAGAGTACTCCCGATCTTGAGTCGCGCCCCGCCACAGTCAGCGTCTTCGACTCGTCCGGTGGCGCGCACTGGGTCGCAGTGGTGCACATCGGCAATGAATACGTTTCGACCTGCACCGCGCTTTCCCCGACCCTCAGCGCCGCCTCGGCCATCTGGAAGGACTGGTTGCGTTGCATGACGCTGCTGGTCATTTTTTCCTGGAGGGTGGCGCTCTGCATCGACGACAACCCGATCAACGTCAGCAGCAACAGAAAAACCAGGCTGACCAACAAGGCCATGCCACGCTGGCGATGCACGTGCCCCATCGAAGTCGTCTCCTTCATAGCAGTCGGTTGCGCAACGCGGCAACGACATTGAAGGTCTGCTCGCGCACCGCATTCCTCGGATCAAAAAGCGTCAGGCTCAGGCGTACGCTGCGGATCAGCGCCGGGTCAGCCGGGTTGCTGGTGTAGCTCGAGGCCGCGATGTCCGTCGCGCTACCGGCCACGCCGAACATCACGTCGAACGCCCGCACGTTATCCACCAGCACGTACAGGGTCGGATTGCCGGTGCCGCTGCCCAGCATCAATTGGTTGTTATTGAAGCTGTAGACCAGTCGGCGAATCGGAAACGCTATCTGCCCCGCCGCCGGTAACCGCGCATTGGAATAGGCCGTCGCCGAGGTACGGCAATCTGAGACAACGGTCCAGGTTGGGGCGTTACCGCCACTGCCTATGTCGGCGGTGACCAGGGTCAACCTCCGGTTGGCGTTGTCCCAACGGATTGGCGTGGTCTGGCTGACAGCGAAACTGTTATCCGTTGAGGCATCGATGATGGTCGCCAAACAACCGAACATCCCCACCATGCGAATTTCCTGGACCATTTTGCTCAAGGCAAACCGTGCGTCCTCCTGCATCACCGCGGCGGCGCTCTGGCTGACGTAGGTATTCTTGGCGGCGATGAAGATCTGCACGACCCCCAGCACGACAATCAGGCTGAGCACTAGCGCGATCATCAATTCGATCAGGCCGAATCCCCGGCTACGCCTGTTCATGGCGGCGTCCCCGGCGGGTCGACAGCGACGCGGCTGGTCAGGACAAAGCTGCGTCGCGCCTCGGCGGCGTCGGTGGTGTTGGCGGCCCGGGCGTCGTCCCAGGAAATGGTGATGGTGTAGACCCGCTGGTTCAGCGCAACGGTGCCCGTGGCCGTGGCGCCGCCAAAGGCGACGATATTGGTCTGGAAATCATAAAGGTCCTGGTCGCGGGCCACGTTGAGGTTCGGCGAGCTGGGCGGCGTGATGGTGTAGTCGGCGGCGGAGTTGGCGCGAATGCGGTCCAGCAGGTCGTAGGCAATGAAGCTGGCCTGGCTGGTCATGCGCGAACTGTCGGTGTACTTGAGCGCATTGAGCTGGATCATCGCCGCCCCCAGCAAGCCGACGCCGAGAATCAGCACCGCCACCAGCACCTCGATCAGGGTCATGCCCCCCTGTCTCCTTTTACTGCAACCCTTCATCCGCAACTTCCACCCAATACGATTCTTCCATTGAGGCAAACACTCAGCGTCCTGCTCTGCGCCCCTCGGACATAATTGAAACTCACTGGCGTGGCCGGTGCCGATAGCCCGCCCAGATTGTTGAAATCAATGCTGGTCACGTCTGAGGTTAGCGTCAGAGTCGCGCCGCTGCTCATTGCTGGAACAACCCGCAATATATTGGGCGACGAGCCAGTACTGTCATACACCGTCAGTTGGCCACTCCAGACGTTGCCCTCGGCGGTGGGGCGAATACGCGTGGTGATACCACGGTCGATCGCCGTCATCCGGGCAAAGTTCAGCGCCCGGCGCAAGTCGTCGATCTCGGTGTCGGCCTTGGTGCTCTGCAGCGATCCGGTGAATGACGGCACCGCCATGGTGATCAGGATCAACAACACGCCAAGGGCCACCAGCACCTCGATCAGCGTGAAACCTTTTGTACGAAGATCCATCGGTGCCCTCCGTTGCCGTCGGCTATACCTGCTTGTACACGCTAGAACAAACCACCGCGGTGTGTGCAATCTGTGGCGTGGGGATTTATCCCCGCTGGGCTGCGTAGCAGCCCCAATGAAGCCGATCACTATCCGACCTGACATCCCGCGGAGGCTGATTCGGGGCTGCTGCGCAGCCCAGCGGGAGCAAGCTCCCTCGCCACGACGTGCTTTGCGCCACACACCGAGTTTTTTTGCACAATCGCGCCACTTCACACTCTCCAGGGAGGAGACATCATGTATCAGCAGGGCTTCAGCCTGATCGAACTGCTCATGGGACTGGCAATTGCCGCAATTGTTCTGTCGTGGGCCAGCGCGGGCTACAAAGAGCTGATCGAGTCCATCGAACGCGAGGATACCGCGCAGTTGCTGATCAGCGGGCTGCGCAGCGCGCGCAGCGAAGCCATCATGCGTAACCGGACGGTCGTGCTCAGGGGAATAGACAACGATTGGGGCCAGGGCTGGCGCATTACCCTGGACGACAAGGAGAAGACCGTGCTGATGGAGCGCCGCGCAAACGCCCGAGTGATGGGCAACGGGCCGGTAAAACGCAGGGTGAGGTTCGGCAGCCAGGGGGAAGCCCTGCACCCCAGCGGCGCATTCCAAGCCGGTACGCTGCATGTCTGCGCCAAACGCGGGCCGCTCAGCCATCATCAAGTGATATTGGCGCCCTCAGGCCGTGTTCGCCTGGAAAGCGTCAAAACCGAGCAGGCCCTGTGCGAGAAAGGGCTCAAAGCAAGGAGCGGACGCGCAGCTCTTTCGGCATCGAGAACGTGATGTTCTCCTCGCGACCGGACAGTTCATCGGCATCGGTTGCGCCCCAGGCCTGCAATTGCTGGATCACGCCGCGCACCAGGACTTCCGGCGCGGACGCACCGGCGGTGATGCCGATGCGCTCGACGCCCTCGAACCAACTGCGCTGCATGTCCTCGGCACCGTCGATCAGGTAGGCCGGTGTGGACATGCGCTCGGCCAACTCGCGCAAGCGGTTGGAGTTGGAGCTGTTCGGGCTGCCGACCACCAGCACCACATCGCATTCGTTGGCCAATTGCTTGACCGCATCCTGGCGGTTCTGGGTGGCGTAGCAGATGTCATCCTTGCGCGGGCCGCCGATGGCCGGGAAACGCGCACGCAGGGCGTCGATCACGCGGCTGGTGTCGTCCATGGACAGGGTCGTCTGGGTCACGAAAGCCAGGCTCTCGGGGTTGCGGACCTGCAAGGCCGCCACGTCTTCCTCGTCTTCGACCAGGTAGATCGCACCGCCGTTGCTGGCATCGTATTGGCCCATGGTGCCTTCGACTTCCGGGTGGCCTTCATGGCCGATCAGGATGCATTCACGACCGTCACGGCTGTAGCGGGCCACTTCGATGTGCACCTTGGTCACCAATGGGCACGTCGCGTCGAACACCTTCAGGCCACGGCCGGCAGCTTCGCTGCGCACGGCCTGGGAAACCCCGTGGGCGCTGAAGATCACGATGACGTCGTCCGGCACCTGGTCCAGTTCCTCGACGAAAATCGCCCCGCGGCTGCGCAGGTCTTCGACGACGAATTTATTGTGGACCACTTCGTGGCGCACGTAGATCGGCGGCCCGAAGACTTCCAGGGCGCGGTTGACGATTTCGATCGCCCGGTCCACACCGGCGCAGAAGCCACGGGGGTTGGCGAGTTTGATTTGCATGCTGTGCCTCGTGTCTGTGGGAGCGAGCCTGCTCGCGATGCGGTGGGTCAGTCAACTCGACGGTGGCTGTGACTCAGCCTTCGCGAGCAGGCTCGCTCCCACAGGTATTGTGGGAGCGGGAATTGCTGTTAAACCTTAAACCGCCTTCACTTCGAGGATTTCCACTTCGAAGTTCAAGGTCTTGCCCGCCAGCGGATGGTTGAAGTCCACAGTCACTTGGGCGTCATCAAAAGCCTTCACCACGCCCGGCAATTCGGTATTGGCCGCGTCGTTGAAGATCACCAGCAGGCCCTCGGACAGCTCCATGTCTTGGAATTGGGAGCGTGGCATGGTCTGCACGTTTTGCGGATTGGGCTGACCAAAGGCGTTTTCCGGTGGCACGACCACGGTGCGCTTGTCGCCGGCCTTGAACCCGAAGATCGCCGCTTCGAAGCCTGGCAACAGGTTGCCGTCGCCGACCTTGAACACCGCCGGGGCCTTGTCGAAGGTGCTGTCGACGGTGTCGCCGTTTTCCAGGTGCAGGGCGAAGTGAAGCTTCACTTCGGTGTTTTGAGCGATACGCTGCTCAGTCATGGACGGCTTCTCCGGTTTTCTTGCTCTTGAACATGTCCAGGGCGAGCATCACCGCGCCCACGCTGATGGCACTGTCGGCAAAGTTGAACGCCGGGAAATACCAGCGATTCTGCCAATGCACCAGGATGAAATCGATGACGTGGCCCAAGGCGACACGGTCATAGAGGTTGCCCAAGGCCCCACCGAGCACCAAGGCCAGCGCCACGGCCAACCAGGTCTCATTGCGCCCCAGGCGCTTGAGCCAGACCACCAGCACGGCGCTGACCACGATGGCGATCAGGGCGAACAACCAGCGCTGCCAGCCGGAGCTGTCGGCCAGGAAACTGAACGCCGCCCCGGTGTTGTAGGCCAGGGTCCAGCTGAAGTAATCGGGAATGATCACGATCTGCTGGTACATCGTCAGCGAGTTCTCGAAGTAGTACTTGCTGGCCTGGTCAATGACCAGGACCAGCACACTCAACCAGAGCCAGCCCAGCCGCCCGAAGCGGCCCGACACATTAGGCATAGTGACGAACCTCGCCAGCACCGCTGATGTTGTCCACGCAACGACCGCAGATTTCCGGATGCTCCGGGTTCACGCCGACGTCTTCGCGGCAGTGCCAGCAACGGGCGCACTTGGTGTGGTTCGACTTGACGATCTTCAGCTTCAGGCCGCTGACTTCAGTGGCCACCGCATCGGCCGGCGCCTGCACGAAAGGTGCAACGCTGGCGGTGGAGGTGATCAGCACGAAACGCAGCTCGTTGCCCAGCTTCGCCAGGTCGGCACCGAGGGCGTCTTCGGCATAAAGGGTCACTTCGGCCTGGAGGTTGCCGCCGACAGCCTTGGCCGCCCGCTGGATTTCCATTTCCTTGTTGACCGCAGCCTTGACTGCCATCACGCGATCCCAATACGCACGGTCCAGCTCGAAGCCTTGCGGCAGTTCGGTCAGGCCTTCGTACCAGGTATTGAGCATCACCGAGTCGTTGCGCTCGCCCGGCAAGTACTGCCACAGCTCGTCGGCGGTGAATGCCAGGATCGGTGCGATCCAGCGCACCAGGGCCTCGCTGATGTGGAACAGCGCGGTCTGGCACGAACGACGGGCCTTGCTGTTGGCGCCGGTGGTGTACTGGCGGTCCTTGATGATGTCGAGGTAGAAACCACCCAGCTCCTGCACGCAGAAGTTGTGGATCTTGGAATAGACGTTCCAGAAGCGGTATTCGCCGTAGTGCTCCTGCAATTCGCGTTGCAGCAACAGGGTACGGTCCACGGCCCAACGGTCCAGGGCGAGCATTTCTTCGGCCGGCAGCAGGTCGGTGGCCGGGTTGAAGCCGGTCAGGTTCGAAAGCAGGAAGCGCGCGGTGTTACGGATTCGCCGGTAGGCGTCCGCGCTGCGCTGCAGGATCTGCTCGGAAACGGCCATCTCGCCGGAATAGTCGGTGGACGCCACCCACAGGCGCATGATGTCGGCGCCCAGGGTGTCGTTGACCTTTTGCGGCGCGATCACGTTGCCCAGGGACTTGGACATCTTGCGGCCGGACTCATCGACAGTGAAGCCGTGGGTCAGCAACTCGCGGTACGGCGCGTGGTTGTCGATGGCACAACCGGTCAGCAAGGACGAGTGGAACCAGCCACGGTGTTGGTCCGAACCTTCCAGGTACAGGTCGGCGCGTGGGCCGGTCTCGTGGCCCATCGGGTGCGAACCGCGCAGCACGTGCCAGTGGGTGGTGCCGGAGTCGAACCAGACGTCCAGGGTGTCGCTGATCTTGTCGTACAGCGGCGCTTCGTCGCCCAGCAGTTCAGCGGCGTCGAGCTTGAACCAGGCTTCGATGCCTTCGGCTTCGACGCGCTTGGCCACGACTTCCATCAGTTCGACGGTGCGCGGGTGCAACTCGCCGCTTTCCTTGTTCAGGAAGAACGGGATCGGCACGCCCCAGTTGCGCTGGCGGGAGATGCACCAGTCCGGACGGTTGGCGATCATCGAGTGCAGGCGCGCCTGGCCCCAGGCCGGCACGAACTGGGTTTCCTCGATGGCCTTGAGCGAACGCTGGCGCAGGGTGTCACCGCTGGTGGGCTGCTTGTCCATGCCGATGAACCACTGCGCAGTGGCGCGGTAGATCAGCGGGGTCTTGTGGCGCCAGCAGTGCATGTAGCTGTGTTCGATGACGGTGGTGTGCAGCAGCGCGCCGACTTCGGTGAGCTTGTCGACGATGGCCGGGTTGGCTTTCCAGATGAACTGGCCGCCGAAGAACTCCAGCGACGGCGTGTACACGCCATTGCTCTGCACCGGGTTGAGGATGTCGTCGTTGACCATGCCGTATTTCTTGCAGGTCACGAAGTCGTCGACGCCATAGGCCGGCGCGGAGTGAACCACGCCAGTGCCCGCGCCCAACTCCACGTAGTCGGCCAGGTACACTGGCGACAGGCGGTCATAGAATGGATGGCGGAAATTGATCAGCTCCAGCGCCGCCCCCGGGGCGGTGGCGATCACCGAACCTTCGAGGTTGTAGCGGGCCAGGCAGGATTCGACCAGCTCTTCGGCCAGCACCAGCAGCTTGTCGCCGACGTCGACCAAGGCGTAGTTGAATTCCGGGTGGACGTTCAGCGCCTGGTTGGCCGGGATGGTCCACGGGGTGGTGGTCCAGATCACGATCGATGCGGGCTTGGCCAGCTTGCCCAGGCCGAACGCGGCGGCGAGCTTGTCTTCATCGGCGATCGGGAACGCGACGTCGATGGTCGAGGACTTCTTGTTTTCGTACTCGACTTCCGCCTCGGCCAGGGCCGAACCGCAATCGAAGCACCAGTTCACCGGCTTGAGGCCCTTGAACACGAAGCCGCCCTCGACGATTTTCGCCAGGGCACGGATTTCGCCGGCTTCGTTCTTGAAGTCCATGGTCTTGTACGGGTTGGCGAAGTCGCCCAGCACGCCAAGGCGGATGAATTCGGACTTCTGCCCTTCGATCTGCTCGGTGGCGTAGGCACGGCACAGCTCGCGGGTCTTGTCCGCGCCCAGGTTCTTGCCGTGGGTCACTTCGACCTTGTGCTCGATCGGCAGGCCATGACAGTCCCAGCCCGGGACATACGGCGCATCAAAACCCGACAGGGTCTTGGAGCGGATGATCATGTCCTTGAGAATCTTGTTCAGCGCGTGACCGATGTGGATGGTGCCGTTGGCGTACGGAGGGCCGTCGTGCAGGACGAACTTCGGACGATCCTTGCCAATTTCGCGCAACTTTCCGTACAGGCCAATGCTGTCCCAACGCTGCAGAATCTGTGGTTCGCGCTGAGGCAGGCCGGCCTTCATTGGGAAGGCGGTGTCCGGAAGGTTTAGCGTGGCTTTATAGTCGGTCATTTAAGGCTCTTCATTAGCGATTGGCGCTGGTTGCGACAAGGGCACGGGCGGCGGCGATATCTGCATGGATCGCCGTCTTGAGCGCCTCCAGGGAGGCAAAACGCTGCTCTTCACGCAGCTTATGGTGGAAAACCACCGTCAAACGCCGGTCATACAGATCGCCGGCAAAATCCAGAACATGTACTTCAAGGTGGGCCTTGCCATCGCCCTGGACCGTGGGTCGCACGCCGATGTTGGCGACGCCGGGCCAGGTCTTGCCGTCGATCTCGACACTCACCAGGAACACCCCGGTCAGCGGCACACGACGGCGCTTGAGCTGCACGTTGGCTGTCGGCGTGCCCAATTGGCGCGCCAGTTTCTGCCCGTGCAGGATCCGCCCGGCAATCCGGTACGGCCGGCCAAGCAAGCGCTCGGCCAATTCGAAGTCGGCCGCCGCCAAGGCATTGCGGACCTGGGTGCTGCTGACGCGCAAGCCATCCATCTCGACGGTCTGCGCCGCTTCGACGGTGAACCCTTGGGCGATACCGGCCTGCTGCAGATAATCGAAATCCCCGGACCGGTCGCAGCCGAAACGGAAATCATCGCCGACTTCCAAATGTTTCACATCGAGACCGTCCACCAGGATGGTCTCGACGAATTCGGCGGCGCTGAGCTTGCTCAGGCGCTGGTTGAAGGCCAGGCACAGGACCCGGTCGACGCCTTCGGCGGCCAGCAGTTGCAGCTTGTCCCGCAACCGGGCCAAACGGGCCGGGGCGGTGTCCGGGGCGAAAAACTCCCGGGGCTGCGGCTCGAAGATCACCACGCAGCTGGGCACGCCCAATTCCAGCGCACGCTCGCGCAGCCGCGCCAGGATAGCCTGGTGGCCACGGTGAACACCGTCAAAGTTGCCAATAGTGGCGACACAGCCCCGATGCTGGGGGCGCAGGTTGTGGAGGCCTCGAACCAGCTGCATAACGCGCTTCTTGCTCATAAAGTGGCCGATTATAACCACACCCGGCGGCCGACGACAGGCAACACCGCACCCCAAATTGATCGAACCGACAAAACCACTGCCCGCCCCGGGATTATCGAGGGCCCGCCCTCAGCTCAAGGCCTTGCGATTGAAGTCGCGCAGACGGAACCCCATCAGCAGCAACATGCCGAAATACGCCACCACGCCGGCAACCACCAACACACCCAGGCGCAGGAAACGCTCGAGCATCTGCCCCTCGCCCCAGGCCGGCATGAAATGCATCGCCCCCAGCAACACCGCCGACATCACCGCCACGGCCACCAGCAGCTTGAGGCCGAACTTGGCCCAGCCCGGTTGTGGCTGATACATCTTCTGCTTGCGCAACTGATAGAACAGCAGCCCGGCGTTCAGGCAAGCGCCGGCGCTGATCGCCAGGGCCAGGCCCGCGTGGGCCAATGGGCCGATGAGCAGCAGGTTGAACAGTTGCGTCATCACCAGGGTGAAAATGGCGATCTTCACCGGCGTGCGGATGTTCTGCTGGGCGTAGAACCCTGGGGCCAGCACCTTGATCACGATGATGCCGAGCAAACCCACCGAGTAAGCGATCAGTGCCCGCTGAGTCATCAAGGCATCAAAGGCACTGAATTGGCCGTACTGGAACAACGAGACGGTCAACGGTTCGGCGAGGATCCCCAGCGCCAGGGCACACGGCAGCACCAGCACGAAACACAGGCGCAGGCCCCAATCGAGAATCCGCGAATATTCGTGGCGGTCCTGGCTGGCGTAGGTCTTGGCCAGGGTTGGCAGCAGGATTGTGCCCAGGGCAACGCCCAACACGCCGGAGGGTAATTCCATCAGACGATCGGCGTAGTACATCCACGACACCGAGCCGGCCACCAGGAACGAGGCAAAGATGGTGTTGATGATCAGGGAAATCTGGCTCACCGACACCCCGAGGATCGCCGGCAACATCTGCTTCATCACCCGCCACACGCCGCTGTCGCGCAGGTTCAGCCGCGGCAGGACCAGCATGCCGATCTTTTTCAGGTGCGGCAGTTGATACAGCAGTTGCGCCAGGCCGCCGACCAGTACCGCCCAGCCGAGGGCCATTACCGGCGGATCGAAGTAAGGCGTCAGGAACACCGCGAACACGATCATGCTGACGTTGAGCAGGGTCGGCACAAAGGCCGGCACGGAAAAGCGGTTCCAGGTATTGAGGATCGCCCCGGCCAGGGACGACAGGGAAATCAGCAATATATAAGGAAAGGTCACCCGCAGCAGGTCAGCGGTGAGTTGGAATTTTTCCGGGGTATCGGTAAAGCCCGGCGCCGTGGCCCAGATTACCCAGGGCGCGGCGAGCATGCCGGCGGCCGTGACCAGCGCCAGCACCAAGGTCAGCAGGCCGGTGACGTAGGCAATGAATGTGCGAGTCGCCTCGTCGCCTTTCTGGCTTTTATATTCCGCCAGGATCGGCACGAAAGCCTGGGAGAACGCGCCTTCGGCGAAGATCCGTCGCAACAGGTTGGGCAACTTGAAGGCGATGAAGAAGGCGTCCGTGGCCATCCCGGCGCCGAATATCCGTGCGATCAACGTATCGCGAACGAACCCCAGGACGCGGGAAAGCATCGTGATAGAGCTGACGGCGGCCAACGATTTGAGCAGATTCATGAAAAGAGTTTTTGCCTGTCGATAAACAGCAGGCGAACAACGCGCCCACTTGTGCGATACTCCGCGCCGCTAAACAGTGCAGAGCCAAAGCCCGCGAGTTTACAGGTCGCACGCCGGAAAGAAATCCTTCGGTGCGCAGCACCTGCCATTCAGCGGAACGCGTCACCCGCCCTTGACAAGACTTCAACTCATCGGCATGATTCGCGGCCTATTTTGTTTGCTATTTCCCAAAAAGTCTTTCGAGGAGCTCGACGGTGGCCAACACACCTTCCGCCAAAAAACGTGCAAAACAGGCTGAGAAGCGTCGCAGCCACAACGCCAGCCTGCGTTCCATGGTCCGTACCTACATCAAGAACGTAGTCAAGGCCATCGACGCAAAAGACGCTGAAAAAGCTCAAGCTGCTTACGTTCTGGCTGTGCCAGTTATCGACCGCATGGCCGATAAAGGCATCATCCACAAGAACAAGGCTGCTCGCCATAAGAGCCGCCTGAATGGCCACGTAAAGGCCCTGAACGTTGCCGCTGCTGCCTAAGCGACACGCTCATTAAAAAACCGACCTCAGGGTCGGTTTTTTATTGCCTGCGATTTAACCCCCCCCCCCCAACTAGACCACCGACCCCTGTGGGAGCGAGCCCGCTCGCGATAGCGGTGGGTCAGTTAGCACTGATATTGGCTGTGCAGCCGCCTTCGCGAGCAAGCCCGCTCCCACAACCTGGATCTGCGGCGACGCTCAATCCTGCAAACCCCAGCAGAAACCCTACTCGCCGAAATTAAAAACCACCGGCTTGGGCGGAGGGCAGCCTCCCGGCGGTGGAAAGTTCTGTACGCCCGCCTCATCGTAGCCGGTGTAACACCCCACTATCTTGTCGTCCTTGAAGGTCATGCGGCGCTCGACCACACCCGTCGGGTAGTAATAGACCGTCTCGCCTTCGCGCTTGGCGTACGAATAGTCCTTGTATTCGCGCCCATAGACCGTTATCAGCCGGAACCCCTGCCGGGCCTCGGAGGACTTCAACTGACCGCTGGGGTAGTACTCCTTGCGAGTCACACGATCATCAGGCCCCAGCAACACCTCCCGCACATTGCGCCCATCCTGGGTATAGCGGGCACTCTGCTCGTTACCGAACAGGTAGTCACTCTCGGAATCGAAGTGGCCGTTATTGAATGCTCCGCGCTGCTTGCCGCACAACTTGATGCGGGTGTACTTCCCATCCGGCACATGGCAATAGTTGCGGTCCGCGATCAACACCCCATTCGCGTCGAATGACTGCACATTGCCAATGGGCTCATCCTTTTCGTACGTTGCCACCGTATCGGGCTGGCCATTGGGGTGATAGAGACGAAAGGCGCCCTCTCGCGAACCGTAACGCCAGGAGATATCCGACAGCAGCACGGCACCGTCATCCGTGTAGGTCAGCGCCCGCCCTTCGATCTGTCCATTGGCGTAGTGGGCCGAATAGGTGAGCTTGCCATTCGCCGCATAGATCTCTTTCAACCCATCCAATACACCCGCCCGGTAGTGCTCGACCCGCCGCAACACCCCCGCGGCATCCACTTCTCGCAACTCGCCGTGCATCTTGTCGGCGGCAAAGTCCACGGTCCGGACGCCACCACCCTCCACCTTCAATGTCCAACGGCCCTCGCGGACACCTTGCACGTAACGCCCTTCCCCCCACGGCATGATCCAATCCCCGTGCTGCATCCCCGCCACGAAGTCGCCGCGCTGGACCACCTCGCCATGACGCACACGCTCGGAAGGCCCGTCAAAATCGCCGTGCTTGTAAGTATCGAAGCCAGACATCGGCCCCTCATCGTCCTGCCCCTCGATCGTCCAGCGCCCCTCATAGAAATCATCGACGATCATACCCTTGGAAACCATGCCGCCATCACGGACGACCCACGCCCCCTGGCGCGATCCATTCGCATAGGCGCCCGTGGACGCGTAGCCCGACTCATCGAACTCCGTCCACTTGCCCTCTCTCTTGCCCTGGGCATACGAACCCAGCGCCCAGAGCCGCCCATTACCCATGAACGCCCACACCCCATCCTCGGAACCCTGGTACACCTCTGGACGGGTTTCCCAAGCCATCCTGCTGACACGATAGGCAGAACCCACATCCTCGTCCTGAGGCGGCACCCGCTCATACGTCAGCGTGAGCCAGCGCCCCTCGCGCTGCTCGAAGGTCTTTTTGTAGGTATCACGATGAGGGTCCTCCGCCGGCTGCCCCGCTGAGGCCGGAACACCGTCGACACCAAAGTAGCCCACCAGCGTGCCAGCCGCAGGCTCCACGGTGTCGAACTCGGCGATACCAGTCCTGGGCCACACAGCGCTGTAATCGTAGGGTGGCAACTTGCCCAGCTCTTTCTGGACCAGCGCGGCATTGAGGACTTTGCGATTGGCGGCGATACGATCCAGCACCGGCTGAAGCGTCTCAAGCCGGCGATACATGCCGGTGGACGGCACGAATCGATAACCGTGAAGGGCGTACTGCCCCTTTGCCCGAGTCAGCACCACCAACGTCTGGAGATCACTGTCGAGGCTGGCGTAGAACACCGACTCGACACTCGCATCGCCATACCGGTCGAGCACTTGCGGGACGCCATCCGGTGAATCACACAGGCATGAGTAGCCGACGACACCCTCCGCTTCGCGGATAAACGCCAGCGTCGCCCCACTCTCCTGGGAGCTTTTTATCAGGGGATGGGCCAGGGGCTTGGCGCTATAAAACGGCTCCGCCAGGGCTCCGACGGAAACAGAACAACTCAATACAAACAGCAGCAAAAACGCACGCATACGAATCCCTTCGCGCCAAAAGCACCACGACATCCATGGACATTAAAAAAGCGAGCCGACTGGCTTAATGCCCGCCAGTTAAGCGAAATAAAGCCAGGCAATCATCCTGTGGCGAGGGAGCTTGCTCCCGCTGGGCTGCGCAGCAGCCCCAAAACAGGGCCGCTTCGCGACCCAGCGGGAGCAAGCTCCCTCGCCACGGTTTATGTGTTTCCTCGTCACATCCACTTAACTGATCGGCATTAGCCGACTGGCTCGCTCGTCAGTCGCGGCTTAACGCCAAGGCAAGATCGGAATGGCGGTCACCGCATTTTGCGGACTGCCTTCGATCACCCGGTCGCTGTAGACCAGGTACACCAAGGTATTGCGCTTCTTATCGAGGAACCGCACCACTTGCATGGTCTTG
This sequence comes from Pseudomonas sp. OA65, assembly GCF_017498305.1. Classification (NCBI taxonomy): domain Bacteria; kingdom Pseudomonadati; phylum Pseudomonadota; class Gammaproteobacteria; order Pseudomonadales; family Pseudomonadaceae; genus Pseudomonas; species Pseudomonas sp. OA65. The sequence continues at coordinate 8,351 of NZ_JAGDEZ010000062.1, read as the reverse complement.
AACACCAGCGAAGTGCGTTCGCGGAACACCTCTTCGCCATCCTTGAGCTCACCCTTGAAGCTGATGGGCCCGACCTGGCGACAGGCGATGGACGCCTCGGCGCGATCCTCGGCCAGGCCCAGGCCGCCTTTTACACCGCCGGTCTTGGCTCGCGACAGGTAACAGGTCACGCCATCCACCTTAGGGTCGTCGAACGCCTCGACCACAATCCGGTCGTTCGGCCCGACGAACTTGAACACCGTCGACACCTGGCCGATTTCCTCGGCCGAAGCCAGCAGCGGCACAGCCAGCAGCAAGCCGATCAATCCTTTTGCCAAACCCATGATTTTTCCTTAGACGAGGATCAGGTTGTCACGGTGAACCAGTTCAGGCTCCGCCATATAACCCAACAGACCGACAATCGCATCAGACGACTGACCGATGATTTTCTGCGCTTCCAGCGCGCTGTAGTTAGCCAGGCCGCGAGCGATCTCACGACCGTCCGGCGCCACGCAAACGACCATTTCGCCCCGGCGGAAACTGCCCTGGACCAGCTTCACGCCCACCGGCAGCAGGCTCTTGTTGCCCTGGGACAGGGCCGATACGGCACCGGCGTCGAGCACCAGGGTGCCACGGGTTTGCAGGTGCCCGGCCAGCCACTGCTTGCGCGCCGCCAGCATGCCGCGCTCCGGGGAGAGCAAGGTGCCAATGCGCTCGCCCGACTTCAGACGATCCAGCACCCGCTCCAGCCGACCACCAACAATGATGGTGTGGGCGCCGGAGCGCGCCGCCAGACGCGCCGCACGCAGCTTGGTCTGCATACCGCCACGACCCAGCGCACCGCCCGTGCCGCCCGCCACCGCATCCAGCGCCGGGTCGTCGGCACGGGCTTCGTAGATCAGTTTGGCATCGGGGTTGTTGCGCGGATCGGCATCGAACATGCCGTCGCGATCCGTGAGGATCACCAGCAGGTCCGCCTCCACCAGGTTCGCCACCAGCGCGGCCAGGGTGTCGTTATCGCCGAAACGGATCTCGTCGGTGACCACCGTGTCGTTCTCGTTGATCACCGGGATGACTTTCAGCTCCACCAGCGCCCGCAAGGTACTGCGGGCATTGAGGTAGCGCTTGCGGTCGGACAGGTCGTCATGGGTCAGCAGGATCTGCGCCGTGTGGCGGCCATGCTCGGCAAAGCTCGACTCCCAGGCCTGCACCAGGCCCATCTGGCCGATGGCGGCGGCAGCCTGCAGCTCATGCATCGCGCTGGGTCGCGACGTCCAGCCCAGGCGGCTCATACCGGCAGCCACCGCCCCGGAAGAGACCAATACCAGCTCGACGCCAGCCTCATGCAAGGCCACCATCTGCTCGACCCACACCGCCATCGCCTGGCGATCCAGGCCTTTGCCATCCGCTGTCAGCAGTGCACTGCCGATCTTCACGACCCAGCGCTGCGCACCCGTCACCTTGCTCCGCATCATCTTCAACCTTTGCCAGCGAACGGCGCGACCCAGCGCCGCCCATGGGATTATTCGTATTTGCGTTTTACAGATACCAAAACGCCGCTCGAATGAGCGGCGCCTTGGAAACCGGCTGGCAGCGATGATAACACCGCACTGGACCAGTTAAACCTGCCCCATGCCAGCCACCTGAGAATCCCTGTGGGGGGGCGAGCTTGTGGGAGCAAAGCTTGCTCGCGATGACGCCGTCACATCCAACACCTTTGCTGGCTGTAAAATCGCTATCGCGAGCAAGCTTTGCTCCCACGGATTCGCTCCCACAGGTTTTGACCTCTAGCAGCTTGCATCAGCACACGATCAGTCGCGGACGTAGATGATTTCCGGACCGTCCTCGTCATCCACATCTTCTTCGTCCCAATCGTCGTCACCGATGTCATGGACCGACTTGACGCCACTGCGGCGCAGGGCACGCTGGTCGTCCAGCGCCTGCAACTGGGCACGGGCCTCGTCTTCGATGCGCTGGTCGAGCTCGGCCAGCTCTTCCTTGTAGGCCGGGTCGTTGGCCAGGCGGTCGGCACGATCTTCCAGGTACCGCATGATGTCGTGGCACAGGCGCTCGGTGTTTTCCTTGGCGATGGCCGAAATCACGTAGACCGGGCCTTCCCACTCCAGGCGATCGACGATTTCCTTGACCCGCTCCTCATGCTCTTCTTCAAGGATCTGGTCACACTTGTTCAGCACCAGCCAACGGTCGCGCTCGGCCAAGGCCGGGCTGAACTTGGTCAGCTCGTTGACGATGACTTCGGCAGCATCGGCAGCACTGGTTTCATCCAGCGGCGCCATGTCGACGAGGTGCAGCAACAGACGGGTACGGGACAAGTGCTTGAGGAACCGAATCCCCAGGCCGGCGCCCTCGGAAGCGCCTTCGATCAACCCCGGAATGTCGGCGATCACGAAGCTCTTCCAGCGGTCGACACTGACCACGCCCAGGTTCGGCACCAGGGTGGTGAACGGGTAATCGGCCACTTTCGGCTTGGCCGCGGACACCGAGCGAATGAAGGTACTTTTACCGGCGTTCGGCAGGCCCAGCAGGCCCACGTCGGCCAGCACCTTCATTTCCAGCTTCAGGTCACGCTGCTCGCCCGGCTTGCCTGGCGTAGTCTGGCGCGGCGCACGGTTGGTACTGGATTTGAAACGGGTGTTGCCCAGGCCGTGCCAACCGCCATGGGCGACCAGCAGACGCTGGCCGGCCTTGGTCAGGTCGCCGATCACTTCCTGGGTGGCCGAATCGATCACCGTGGTGCCAACCGGCACACGCAGGATCAGGTCTTCGCCCTTCTTGCCGGTGCAGTCGGTGCTGCCGCCGTTGGAGCCACGCTCGGCATCGAAGTGCCGGGTGTAACGGTAGTCCACCAGGGTGTTGAGGTTTTCGTCGGCGAGCATGTAGATCGAGCCGCCATCACCCCCGTCACCGCCGTTCGGGCCACCGTTTTCAATGAACTTTTCCCGACGGAAACTCATGCAACCATTGCCGCCGTCGCCGGCCTTCACTCGAATCGATACTTCATCAACAAACTTCATGACACACGCCTCTCGCCATACGGACGAGCCAAAAAAACAAGACATAAGACTCTTGCAAAAATGAGCGCAGCGACCCGATGAAACGCCCCAACCGCAGCGCCGACAGTCCATACAAACAGCTTTGCAAGAGACTCACCCCACAAACGAAAAAGCCCCGTCGCAAGACAGGGCTTTTCCAGCGATCTCGCAATTAAGCTGCGACAACGCTCACGTAACGGCGGTTGAACGCGCCCTTTACTTCGAACTTGATCACGCCTTCGATTTTCGCGAAGAGGGTGTGATCCTTACCCATGCCAACACCGTAACCGGCGTGGAATTGGGTGCCGCGCTGACGCACGATGATGTTGCCCGGAATGATTTTCTGGCCGCCATACATCTTCACGCCAAGGCGTTTGGCTTCTGAGTCGCGACCGTTACGGGTACTACCACCAGCTTTTTTGTGTGCCATGAGTTCAATTCTCCAAGTGAGGAATTAGGCTGAAATTAAGCCTGAATACCGGTGATTTTGATCTCGGTGTACCACTGGCGGTGGCCCATACGCTTCATGTGGTGCTTACGGCGACGGAACTTGATGATGCGGACTTTATCGTGACGACCTTGGGAGATCACTTCAGCCACAACGGTAGCGCCAGCAACGACTGGAGCGCCGATATTCACGTCATCGCCATTGGCGACCAACAGAACGCGATCAAAAGTCACGGATTCGCCGGTAGCGATTTCCAGTTTTTCGATCTTCAGGTATTCACCTGGGGCGACCTTGTATTGCTTGCCACCAGTAACAATTACTGCGTACGACATGGTATTTCTCCGATAATCCTGCTCACCCAGCGCTTTATAAGAAGAGGTATTGGCTGGCATGGCTGCATGGGCTGGAAGGCCCAAATGCAATTGCGTAAGGCAGGTGCTGCCCAGGAAGTTCAGGGTGCGCGATTGTACGCAAGGCAACGGAGCCTTGCAAGTAGCCGTCCATCGCGCCTTGACACCTGCGGACGTGGGTCCTAGCATGCCGCGCAACCCTTCTGGAGCGCCTGTCGCTGATGCAACCCCAAGCTTTCTACCGCGCAGTGGCGGACGATTTTAGTGCCGTCGACGGCATCATCAAGAAGCAGCTGACTTCCCGAGTGCCGCTGGTATCGAAAATCGGCGACTACATCACTTCGGCCGGCGGTAAACGCCTACGTCCTTTATTGGTGCTGCTGTGCGGCAAGGCCCTGGGTCGCGAAGGCGACGACATGCGCCTGCTGGCCGCCACCATCGAATTCCTGCACACCGCGACCCTGCTGCACGACGACGTGGTCGACATGTCCGGCATGCGCCGTGGCCGTTCGACCGCCAACGCCATGTGGGGCAACGCCCCGAGCGTGCTGGTAGGTGACTTCCTGTATTCACGCTCGTTCGAAATGATGGTCGAGCTGGGCTCGATGCCGGTGATGAAAATCCTGTCCCAGGCCACGCGCATCATCGCCGAAGGCGAAGTGCTGCAACTGTCCAAGGTGCGCGATGCCAGCACCACCGAAGAAACCTACATGGAAGTCATCCGCGGCAAGACCGCGATGCTCTTCGAAGCCTCGACCCACAGCGCCGCTGCCCTGGCCGGTGCCAGCGCCGAGCAAAGCGAAGCGCTGCGCACCTTCGGCGATCACCTGGGCGTGGCCTTCCAGCTAGTGGACGACCTGCTCGACTATAAGGGCGACGCCGAAACCCTGGGCAAGAACGTCGGTGACGACTTGGCCGAAGGCAAGCCGACCCTGCCGCTGATCTACACCATGCGCGAGGGCACGCCGGAGCAGGCGGCGCTGGTCCGCCAGGCGATCCAGAAAGGCGGGATCGAAGACCTGGAAAGCATCCGTGCCGCAGTCGAAGCCTCCGGCTCGCTGGAGTACACCGCGAAACTGGCCCGGGACTACGTTGCCCGCGCGATCAGATGCCTCGATGCCCTGCCGGCCAGCGAATACCGCGATGCGCTGGTGGAGCTGAGCGAGTTTGCGGTCGCCCGTACGCACTGACACACAGGGCTTTTTGTGGGAGCAAGGCTTGTGTGGGAGCAAGGCTTGCCCGCGATACCGGCGACTCGGTTTCTGAGGATCGCATCGCCCCATCGCGGGCAAGCCTTGCTCCCACAAATCCTCCTCACCACGAAGCGCCGCCACCCTCCTCGTAACAAAACCCTATATAATGTGCGCCCTTTTGCCCTCCTGATACCCAAGGAACCTTAGTGAGCACGTTGCCTCCCTGCCCGAAATGCAATTCCGAATACACCTACGAAGACGGCACCCAACTGGTCTGCCCGGAGTGTGCCCACGAATGGTCCGCCAGCGGCGAAGTTGAAGCGGCGTCGGACGACACCGTGAAGAAAGATTCGGTCGGCAACGTCCTGCAGGACGGCGACACCATCACCGTGATCAAGGACCTCAAAGTCAAGGGCACCTCGCTGGTGGTCAAGGTCGGCACCAAGGTCAAGAACATCCGCCTGTGCGACGGCGACCACGACATCGACTGCAAGATCGACGGCATCGGCCCGATGAAACTCAAATCCGAGTTCGTCAGAAAAGTCTGATCCTGCTGTATTCCATCCCATGCCCCGCGCGTGGGATGGAGCTTCGCCCTCCCCCGCTTCAGCCCTATTTCCCGGGTGTTAGCCAAGTGCCAGCCGTCTTGAGCTACCACAACCCATCGTCAGAAAAAAAATCGCAACGCCAATAGAGACTTGCTATTTAGCGAATAAGAATTATTCTCATCGAACCCATCAAGGAGATGAGAACCATGACTTATTTGATCGATGCCTGGCTGGACCGCCCACATCCCTACCTCAGGATCCTGCATCGGGAAACCGGGGAAGTCTGTGCGGTGCTTGAAGAAGAAGCCTTGAACGAGCTGCAGGACCAGGGGGATCTGGACCTCAACAGCCTCAATTCCAGTGAGCCGTTGGTGCTCAAGGAGCTGGTGCGCAATCTGTTCCTGTTCTGCTATGCCCGGGCGTTGCGCCCTACGGGTGATTTCAGCGGCAGGTTCCACGGATGAAGCAGCAAACCCTGTGTGGGAGCGGGCTTGCTCGCGAAAGCAGTGTGTCAGTTAACGAAAAAGTCGACTGACAACCCGCATTCGCGAGCAAGCCCGCTCCCACATGTATTTACCCGGCGCTAGGCCAGGCAAAGTCTTACAGTACGTCCAACAACTCGACGTCGAACACCAGCACGCTGTGCGGTGGAATGCTGCCAACGCCTTGAGCGCCGTAAGCCAGTTCGCTCGGCACGTACAGGCGCCATTTGCTGCCGGCGTTCATCAGTTGCAGCGCTTCGGTCCAGCCTGGGATCACGCCGCCTACCGGGAATTCAGCAGGCTGGCCGCGATCGTAGGAGCTGTCGAACACGGTGCCGTCGATCAGGGTGCCGTGGTAGTGGGTACGCACCTGGTCTTCACGGGTCGGCTTGGCGCCTTCACCCTGGGTCAGCACTTCGAATTGCAGGCCGGAAGCCAGGGTGGTGATGCCTTCACGCTTGGCGTTTTCCGCCAGGAACGCGCGGCCTTCGCCAGCAGCGGCTTCAGCCTTGGCGGCTGCTTCGGCTTGCATGATTTCACGAATGACCTTGAAGCTGGCGGACATCTCGTCCTGGCCCACACGGCTTGGCTTGCCGGCGAACGCGTCGGTCAGGCCGGCCAGGATCGCGTCCAGGCTCACGCCCGGTGGCGGGTTGTCGCGCAGTTGGTCGCCCAACTGACGGCCAATGCCGTAGCTGACGCGGGTTTCGTCGGTGGACAGGTTAACTTCGGACATGATGCTGCTCCGCTGTGCGGACGGCTCGAGAGTTGCCGTGTGTGCCACAGCGCCTCCCGGAGCGCCCGGAACCAAAAGGGCGAGCAGACTAGCACAGATGCCACCACGGGTGACGAGCCCCCTGCGTCAAAGCAAACCGCCAGAAACGACAACGCCCGCCTGCAATTCTACAGACGGGCGTTGCGCCAGCGCGGTGAACGGACCTCAGTGTTTGGTCAGTTTGTCCAGGTAACCCATGGCAAACGCCGAGACCACGAAAGTCATGTGGATGATCACGTACCACATCAGGTGCTCGGGATCGACGTTCTTGGCGTCCATGAAAATGCGCAGCAGGTGGATGGAGGAAATGGCCACGATCGAGGCGGCGACTTTCATCTTCAGCGACGAAGAGTCCATGGTGCCCAGCCAGTTGAGCTTTTCCTTGTCGTCGGCGATATCCAGCTGCGAAACGAAGTTCTCGTAGCCGGAAATCATCACCATCACCAGCAGGCCGCCCACCAGCGCCATGTCGATCAACGACAACAGCACCAGGATCAGGTCGGACTCGGCCATGGAAAACACGTTGGGGATGACGTGAAAGACTTCCTGGAAGAATTTCAGCGCCAGGGCCAGCAAGCCCAGGGACAGCCCGAAGTAGATCGGCGCCAGCAGCCAACGGGAGGCGTACATTGCGTTTTCGATAAAGCGTTCCATTGAATCTCACACCAGGGCTGAAAAATCGCGGCGAGTATATCAGCCACGACCGGCCCCACAAATGCCGGGACCGTCCCTGATCCCCGCTCTCGTGTCAAAACTTCACTGCTAATGCTCGCGCGGCGTCGGCCTTCAATGCAGCGGACGAAACTCGAAGCCGCCGACGTTGCGACAACGACCTCCATTGATTTCACGCAGTTGGGCCTGCATGTGCAAGGACCAGATCTGCGGATCGTCGGCCAGCTCATAACCGTGCAAGGTCAAGCTTTGCACAATGGTATCGAGGATGGATTCGGCGGCAGTCGGGCCGGGGAATGGCCCTTGGGCCTTGATGGCGGAGGGTTGTTCGCCCGCCATTCCGGCGGCGAAGAGCAAGGTCCACATACCGGTATCTCCCGCCAGCGGGCGGATGGCGCATTCGATACGGGTGACAAGGCCCAGGCATTGACGAGTGAGGCAAAGGTTGCGCGACATGGCGGCGCCCCTCGGTAGATCCGGTATTCAGTCTCGGGAGGAGGCTGTTTCGATCCAATGATGACTCTCGTTATCCTTGAGCTGAGGATAGAAGAAAAGTTCCGGTCTCACGGGGTTTCGAGACCAGAATGCGCCGAGCGGTCATAGTGTGAATATTGACGCCAGTTCTGTGACTATTACTGGTTTTTGTGGCGAGGGAGCTTGCTTCCGCTGGGCTGCGCAGCAGCCCCCCCCCACTGTTTGGGTGGGTCGCCCTCCCCCCTGCGCAGACGCCCCCCCCCCACCAACTTCTTAACCCCGCAATCTCCCCTAACCCGCCTTGTCTCCCCCTACGCCCTCCTCGTCCGCTCCTTTTTTTCCTCCCCTTTTTTGTCTCTGTTTGTTGTTCTCCCCTC
>NZ_JAGDEZ010000061.1:0-28189 GCF_017498305.1 Pseudomonas sp. OA65 | reverse complement strand
CATCCCGGCATGGATGCCGGGATAGCCGCGCTGGGCCATGGATGGCCCTTCGCGGCGGCCCACGGAGCAATGCCGGAGTGAGGGCATGCCGAGCCCTAGCGAGGCACCGAGTGGTGGGGCAGAAGCGTTTTGCTTACTTTTGCGCTTCTCAAAAGTGAGCCGCCGTAAGGGCGGAACCATAAGCCGCCGTTACCGCAGCAATGGATATACACACCCACCCCAAGAACGCGGTCAATCCTCCAAACGAGGAAACCGCCGAGCAATATCATCCCCAGTAACCTCGGCAACCACCCCCTGCAAATCACCAGACAACCGAATCGAAACGAAATACGGCCGCTCCCCCCCATCAAACCAATGCGGCATACCAGCAGGCACCGTGATCAAATCGCTCCTTTCACACAACACAGCGAAGACATAATCGCCAATGTGCAGGTTAAACAACCCCCGACCACTAACGAAAAATCGTACCTCGTCCTGCCTATGGCGATACTCATCCAGCCACTCAGCCTGCGGCTCGGCCTGTTCCGAGTGATCGCTTCTAACGCTAACCACATCGACCGCAACATACCCCCGCTCGGTCATCACCCCATCGATCTGAACCTGGTAAGCCGCAATGATCTCTTCCTCACTGGCCCCACTCTGAATATTCGCCGCCGCTTCCCAGCGATCAAAGCGAACACCTTGCTCAGCCAAGGTCGCGGCAATGTCCTCAAAGTGGGTCAACACCTTGTTCGGAATCTCAGGGCTCGAAACGTGATAGACGGACAGGCTACTCATGACAAAGGCTCCAGCAAATTAACGGTTCGAAGGCTCATGGCCGGTCCTCTTGCATACGTGTCGCAATGATAACGGCAGCCGCAAAAGCGGCGAGGCTGGCGAGGCTGAACGTCCAACTGGCACCCAGGGCGTTCCAACTGTAGCCGGAATACAACGCGCCCAAGGCCCCGCCCGTGCCGGCCAGCGCCGCATACAGCGCCTGCCCCTGGCCTTGCTGGCGAGGGCCGAAACTGCGTTGCACGAAATGGATGGCCGCGGCGTGGAAGCTGCCGAAGGTCGCCGCGTGCAGCACCTGGGCAAACAACAACACCCAGAGAAATTCCGCCAGCGAACCCAGCAACAGCCAGCGCAACGCCGCCAGCAGGAAACTCGCCAGCAACACCCGGCGCACGGAAAACCGCGCCAGGATCCGGCTCATCAGCAGGAAGACCAACACCTCCGCCACCACACCGACTGCCCAGAGCAGGCCAATCAAACCGCGGCTGTAACCCAGGCGTTCGAGGTGCAACGTCAGGAAGGTGTAATACGGCCCGTGGCTCACCTGCATCAGGCCCACGCAGATATAGAACGCCAATACGCCAGGGTTGCGCAGTTGCCGCAGGAAGCCCTCCCCCGCGACTCGCGGCCCCTGCAAAGGCTGGGCATTGGGCACCCAGAAACTGGCGAGAACGATGCCGGCCATGATCAACGCCAGCGCCACCGGGTAGATGTCCAGGCTCAGCCATTCGAACAAGCGACCGAGCACAACCACGGTGATGATGAAACCGATGGAACCCCACAGGCGGATCTGGCTGTAGCGCGAGGCCTGCCCGCTCAGATGGGCCAAGGTAATGACTTCGAACTGCGGCAACACCGCGTGCCAGAAAAATGCGTGTAACGCCATGACCATCGCCAGCCAGGCGTAGCTTTTGTCGATGAAGATCAGCGAGAAGGCCAACAGCGTGCAGATCGCGCCAAACCGCACGATGGCCAGGCGTCGGCCGGTGTAATCCCCCAGCCAACCCCAGATGTTCGGCGCCACGCAACGCATCAGCATGGGGATCGCCACCAGCTCGCCGATGCGCGCCGCGTTGAACCCCAGGTGATCGAAATACAGCGCCAGGAACGGCGCCGTCGAACCGAGCAGCGCGAAATAGAACAGATAAAAGCTGGAAAGCCGCCAGTACGGCAGTGCCGCCACGGTCGTCAGGCCACGGCGGCTGGCAGGCCGGCCATCAAAGTTGCCCCAGCACCGGGGTACTGACGCGCACGTCGGCGTTCTGGCCACGATGACGCAGCAGGTGATCCATCAGCACGATGGCCATCATCGCCTCGGCGATGGGCGTGGCACGAATGCCGACGCAGGGGTCGTGACGCCCCTTGGTGATGACCTCCACCGGGTTGCCATGGACATCGATGGAGCGCCCCGGCGTGGTGATGCTGGACGTCGGCTTCAAGGCCAGGTGCGCCACGATCGGCTGGCCCGAGGAAATGCCACCGAGGATGCCGCCGGCATTATTGCTGAGGAAACCCTCAGGCGTCAGTTCGTCACGGTGCTCGGTGCCACGCTGGGCGACGCAGGCAAAACCGGCGCCGATTTCCACGCCTTTCACCGCGTTGATGCTCATCAGCGCGTGGGCCAGCTCGGCATCGAGGCGGTCGAAGATCGGCTCGCCAAGGCCCGGCATCACGCCTTCGGCGACCACGGTGATCTTTGCGCCGACCGAGTCCTGGTCCCGGCGTAGTTGGTCCATGTAGGCCTCGAGTTCTGGCACCTTGTACGGATCGGGGCAGAAAAAGGCGTTCTGCTCTACCGAGTCCCAGGTCTTAAACGGGATTTCGATGGGGCCCAACTGGCTCATGTAGCCGCGGATGACGATGCCTTGGCTGGCCAGGTACTTCTTGGCAATCGCCCCGGCCGCCACGCGCATGGCGGTTTCCCGGGCCGAGCTGCGGCCGCCGCCACGGTAGTCGCGCTCACCGTATTTGTGATGGTAGGTGTAGTCGGCGTGGGCCGGGCGGAACAGATCCTTGATGGCCGAATAGTCCTTGGACTTCTGGTCGGTGTTGCGGATCAACAGGCCGATGGCGCAGCCGGTGGTGCGCCCTTCGAACACGCCGGACAGGATTTCGACTTCATCGGCTTCCTGGCGCTGGGTGGTGTGGCGGCTGGTGCCGGGCTTGCGGCGGTCCAGGTCACGCTGCAGGTCGTCCAGGGAAATCTCCAGCCCCGGCGGGCAGCCGTCGACAATGGCGACCAACGCCGGGCCATGGCTTTCGCCCGCGGTGGTGACAGTGAACAGCTTGCCGTAGGTATTGCCGGACATGCAGGGTGCTCCGTGAAAAACGCTGAGAGACTCAACCTTGGATTCGTAGTGGGCGCCAGTATACGCAGGCTCCCCGCGTAGTTCATCCTCGAACCTTATCGGCGGCCACCAGTCCAACCGGCACCTTCGCAACTAATGGCGTGATGATGTTAAAGCTGCTAGCCCTAAGCCTTACCTTGTTCACCGGCCTGTTTTCCTGCCTGGCCCAGGCCACGGTGCTGCAACGCCCGATCAGCCTCGACACCGGCAATGGCGAACTATTCGGCTCATTGTTGCTGCCCAAGTCCGACACGCCCGTGCCGGTTGTCCTGATCATTTCCGGGTCCGGTCCTACAGACCGCGACGGTAACAACCCCGAGGGCGGGCGCAACGACAGTCTCAAGCGCCTGGCCTGGGTCCTGGCCAGGCACAACATTGCCAGCGTGCGCTATGACAAGCGCGGTGTGGCCGCCAGCCTCGCGGCGACACCGGACGAGCGCAACCTGAGCGTCGAGGCCTATGTCGCCGATACCGTGGCTTGGAGCCGCAAGCTCGCCGCCGACCCACGCCTGGGCCCGTTGATCCTGCTGGGCCACAGCGAAGGCGCGCTGATCGCCAGCCTCGCCGCGCCCCAGGCCAACGCGGCGGCGGTCATTTCCCTGTCCGGCAGCGCCCGGCCAATCGACCAGGTACTGCGCCAACAATTGAGCAACCGCCTGCCACCGCCGCTGATGTTGCGCAGCAATGAGCTGCTCGACAGCCTCAAGGCCGGGCGGCTCGACAACAACGTGCCGACGCAACTGCAGGTGATTTTCCGCCCCAGCGTACAGCCCTACCTGATCTCGTTGTTCCGCCAGGACCCGGCCCGGGCCTTCGCCGCGTTAAAGATGCCGGCCTTGATCATCCAGGGCAGCAACGACATCCAGGTCAGCGTCGATGATGCCAGGCAGTTGAAAGCCGCCAAGCCCGACGCCGAACTGGCGCTGATCGAGGGCATGAATCACGTGATGCGCATCGTGCCCAACGACGTGAAACGACAACTGGCCTCCTACAAGGATCCCAACTTGCCCCTGGCGGCCGAGGTCGGTACGCGAATTCTGCGTTTTATTGACTCGTTAGCCGCGCGTTAGGCGGTTTTAGTCGATTTAATTTCAGTAATGGCAAAAATGGCCGATAACCCGGTGTCGGATAGCGCAATGGCTACCGACCCGCCGGCCTGGACAGGATTTTGCCGTTATGACTGAAACTCAAGCTTCCCCCGACACCGCTGCCGAAGCGCCCGCCTCGTCTGCGGTGGAGCTGCCGTGGGCCGACGTGCATACCGAGCATCACAAGATGCTCCGGCTGGCGCCGCTCAAGACCGACCGCGCCACCGGCGCGCGGCCGTTGCGGTTTGTCGAGTTCAGCTATGTCGAGCGCCACAGCAAGGAACGCAGCCTGCTGCGCATGACCCTCCAGTTGCCGAACCAGCGAGTGCGCAAGGAACAGAATCACCTGGACGTCTGGGCCGATCACGTCGAAAAACGCCTGACTTTTTCCCCGGACAACCTGCAAGTCGAGCCGTTGAACCGTGGCATCGGCCGTTTCCTCGCGGCCCAGGGTATTACCTGGGCGAAGAAGCGCTGGTCGGCCTATCAGGTAGACGGCACCGACCTGGATAACAAGGACGCCCTGAACGAAGACACGCGCCTGCGCCGCGACCGCTTCCTCAAGGCCCAGGGTTTCGAGGTGGCCTACGCCGACGCCCAGCACCTCAAGGGCAGTATCAAGTCAGCCCAGGTTGGTGATTTGGTCGGCGACTGGAACACCGAGAAGCTGCAGTTCGTGACCATCCTCGAAGCCGCGCAGATGCTGCAACAAGCCGAGCAGAACCTGGCGGAACAGGAAGTCAAACTCAAGCAGCAGGAAGAGAAGGTCACCAAGTTCAAGCGCGAAGACACCGGCTTGCGCTTCACCATCACCTGCCTGGTGGCCTTCGCCATGTTCCAGGCGGGGTTGCTGATCTGGATTGCGACGCGGCACTGATCCCAACGTTGAATGAGACGACCACATCCAATCCCGTGGCGAGGGAGCTTGCTCCCGCTCGGCTGCGCAGCAGTCGTAAATCCGGCAAATACCATTTTGAGCCATTAAAGCAGGGGCTGCTTCGCAGCCCAGCGGGAGCAAGCTCCCTCGCCACAAAAGCGGTCACAGTGATCAAACCCGCGAAGCAAACAACCCCTGGTGCTGGCGGCACTGCTCGGCGCTGAGCATGAACACGCCATGGCCGCCGCGCTCGAAGTCGAGCCAGGCGAAATCGACTTCCGGGTACAGCGCCTCAATGTGCACCTGGCTGTTGCCCACCTCGACAATCAACAGCCCCTTCTCGGTCAGATGATCCGCCGCCTCGGCCAGCATCCGGCGAACCAGGTCCAAGCCGTCGTCGCCACAGGCCAGGCCCAGCTCCGGCTCATGCTGGTATTCCTGGGGCATGTCGGCGAAATCTTCCGCATCGACGTAGGGTGGGTTCGACACGATCAGGTCGAAACGCTGCCCAGGCAAACCTTCGAAACCATCGCCCTGGACGGTGAACACGCGCTCATCGACACCGTGGCGCTCGATGTTCTGGTTGGCCACTTCCAGTGCTTCGAACGACAGGTCGGCCAGCACCACTTCGGCTTCCGGGAATTCATAAGCACAGGCGATGCCGATGCAGCCGGAACCGGTGCACAGATCGAGAATTCGCGCCGGCTCCTGGCCCAACCAAGGCTCGAAACGCTTTTCGATCAGCTCACCGATGGGCGAACGCGGAATGAGCACGCGTTCATCGACAATGAACGACATCCCGCAGAACCAGGCCTCACCCAACAGGTAGGCCGTCGGAATGCGCTCGGCAATGCGCCGACGCAGCAAACGCTGCACGTGGACCAGCTCTTCGTCTTCAAGACGGCAGTCCAGGTAGCTGTCGGCAATTTCCCACGGCAGATGCAACGCGCCCAACACCAGTTGCCTGGCTTCGTCCCACGCATTGTCGGTGCCGTGGCCGAAAAACAGATCCTCTCCATGGAAGCGGCTGACGGCCCAACGGATATGGTCGCGCAGGGTACGGAGACGGGAAGTGATCACGGCGGCAAACTCCAGAAAAATCGACGGGCGAGTCTACCAGCCAAACGTCGCCCCACCCAAACGCCCCGATGACGAACGAAAAGCGCCGGACCTACCGTAGGAATCATCCGTTTTTTGCATCGCCTATTGAACGAGACGAGCATCTTGACAAGGCTGTAGGCCAGCAACGGCGGCCCTTGCGATGGAAGCGATTCACAGAACCGCTCAGCCAGAGGAGAATGTCGCAAAAGCCCCACTCGAAGGAGCCCCAGAATGTCCGTTCCAAAAACGATGTTTCAACTCAGCGGCCGTGGTTATGCAGCGGCCAACCTGAGTCAAGCGACCTTGATCATCATCGATGCCCAGAAAGAATACCTCGCCGGGCCCCTGGCCCTGAGCGGCATGGATGCAGCCGTCGCGAACATCAAGCAATTGCTCGGCGCGGCCCGCGCAGCCGGTCGCCCGATCGTGCATGTGCGCCACCTGGGCACCCATGGCGGGCTGTTCGATCCACAAGGTGAACGCGGGGAGTTCATTGCCGGCCTCGAACCCCAGACCGACGAAACCGTGGTCGAAAAGTTGCTGCCCAGCGCCTTCCACGGCACCGAACTGAAAAAGCGCCTGGAAGACTTCGGCCCCCTGGACCTGATCGTGTGTGGGTTCATGAGCCATTCCAGCGTCAGCACCACCGTGCGCGCCGCCAAGAACCTGGGTTTTCGCTGCACCCTGGTGGAGGACGCCTGCGCCACGCGCGACTTGCCGTACAAGGGCGGCGTCCTCAGCGCCGAGCACGTGCAGCAAACCGAAATGGCGATCATGGCCGACAACTTCGCGACTCTGGCCCTGACCCGCGACTTCATCTGATGCGCCTTGATGAGCGGCTACTCCCGCCGCTCATCCGCAAAAGCCTCTCATTTGCCGCAATTGCCCTACCTTCAGGAACAACCCGAACATCTTCCGGTCGAAGGGCCGATACCCATTGAGGAAGGTCGGAATGAAGTTATCCGATGGTTTTGACGCACGTCGCTTGCGGCCCAAAGGCCCGAGCAACTGGCGCTTTCGTTTCGGCGCGGCGATCGCTGCGCTGCTGGCAACACTCGGCGTGCTGCTGGCCATGGCCGGTACCGCCAGCCTGCTGGGCCGTCCGCCTGCATTGGGCGAGTTGAATGCCACTCCGCTGGGTTCGGCGATCATCCTGGTAGTCGGTCTTTTTGTATTGCTGTTGGGCGTCTGGCTCTGGCGCCGCTGCCGCCGTCGCGCCCGCCAATCCCTGGAGCTGGCCATGGCTCCGCACCTGATGAAAAAGCACGACTGACTCGCCACCCGACGTTTTGTCGCGCCGGATCCCGCCAGAGTTGGGTAAACTGGCCGGCTTCGCGGAGGCTGACATGCAAGACGACGACTTTTCCCTGTTCAAAAGTGCGATCCAGGGCGTAAAACCGATCAAACACGACCGTGCCGAGACCGGCAAGCCCAAGGCCGATCGCGCGCAAATCGCCAAGCTGCGCCAGGCCGCCACCGTGCGCACCGACGCCACCACCGTGGACGGCTTGTCCGATCAGTTCGTGATCGACGTCGGGCCTGAAGACGAGTTGATGTGGGCCCGCGACGGTGTCCAGGAAAGCCAGATGCGCAAGCTGAAGGTCGGCCAGATTCCCTTCGAAGGCAGCCTCGACCTGCACGGCATGACCGTCGAAAAGGCCCGGGAAACCCTTTGGGCGTTCCTGGCCGAGGCCACTAAATTCGAAATCCGCTGCGTGCGCGTCACCCATGGCAAAGCCGTGCGCCTGGACGGCAAGCGGCCGATGATCAAGAGCCACGTCAACACCTGGCTGCGCCAGCACCCGCAAGTGCTGGGCTTCACCTCCTGCCAGGCAAAACACGGCGGCGCCGGGGCGGTCTACGTGATGCTCAAGCGCACCATGATGGAAGGCCGCGACGAATAGCCCTCGCTTGCCGAGCTTGCAGCGCCGTGTCCGCCACCGTACCCTTGCCCTTTGCGTAAAATCCCACAGGTAGTTTCATGTCTCTGGAACAGAATTACACCGCGATTCTCGGCCAACTGGGCGAGGACGTTTCCCGCGAGGGCCTGCTCGACACGCCCAAGCGTGCTGCCAAGGCCATGCAGTACCTCTGCCGCGGTTATGAACAGACCCTGGAAGAAGTCACCAACGGTGCCTTGTTCAGCTCCGATAACAGCGAGATGGTGCTGGTCAAGGACATCGAGTTGTACTCGTTGTGCGAGCATCACTTGTTGCCTTTCATCGGCAAGGCCCACGTGGCCTACATCCCGAGCGGCAAAGTGCTGGGGTTGTCGAAAGTCGCGCGTATCGTCGACATGTATGCCCGTCGCCTGCAGATCCAGGAAAACCTCAGCCGCCAGATCGCCGATGCGGTCCAGCAAGTGACCGGTGCCCTGGGCGTGGCGGTGGTGATCGAGGCCAAGCACATGTGCATGATGATGCGCGGTGTGGAAAAGCAGAACTCCTCGATGATCACTTCGGTGATGCTCGGCGAGTTCCGGGAAAACGCCGCCACTCGCAGCGAATTCCTCAGCCTCATCAAGTAACGCGTCGCAAGAAGAAAACCGGCATTGATCGCCGGTTTTTTTTCGCCCGTGAAAAATCAGGTAAGCTGCGCGCCCTCTTCTTCCCTGCCGCGAGGCTGAATACCGTGATCGTCAAAGCGCTTCGAGTTGGTTTGGGCCAGCTCATCATTTTCATCGACTTCATCACCCGCCCAAGCAAGAAACAGCGCCCGGCCGAGGCCCAGGCCCAGGTCGACCAGGCCGCTCGAAGCCTGACGCTGTATCAATTCCACGCCTGCCCGTTCTGCGTAAAGACTCGCCGCACCCTGCGTCGCCTCAACGTGCCGGTGGCCCTGCGCGATGCGAAAAACAACGAGCAGGATCGCCAGACGCTGCTGGAGCAAGGGGGCAGGATTAAAGTGCCGTGCCTGCGCATTGAAAAGAATGGCGAGACCACCTGGATGTATGAGTCCAAGGTGATCATTGATTATCTGGATAAGCGGTTCTCTGCAGCCTGATAGTTTTATGGTGTGGCGACTGGCCTCATCGCGAGCAAGCTCGGCTCCCACAGGGGGACTTGGTGAACGCTGGATTTGTATTCACCACTGTCCTCTGTGGGAGCCGAGCTTGCTCGCGATGGGGCCAGCCCAGTCACCACATAAATCAGGCTGCTTTCGCAGCCAACGCCTCCCGCACCACCCCCGCCAGCCGCTTGAGCCCTTCATCCAGCCGCGCCGGGTCGATGTGGCTGAAGTTCAAGCGCAAGTGCCCCGGATGCTGGTCCGGTTCAGGAAAGAATGGCTCCCCCGGCATGAACGCAACGTCGGCCGCCAGGGCGGCGGCGAGCAAGGTGCGGGTGTCCAGGGGTTGCCTGAGGGTCAGCCAGAAAAACAACCCGCCCTGGGGCACGTTCCAGTCCGCTAGATCAGAGAAATGCTTCTGCAACGCCGCCTGGAACCGATCGCGACGGTCCCGGTAGAAATCCCTCAACTCACTCAAATGGCTGCGGTACTGCTCGGTGCCGATCCATTGCAGCGCCTGCCACTGGCCGACGCGATTGGTGTGCAGGTCCGCCGATTGCTTGAGCCGCAGCAGATGCGGAAACAAATCCGGACTGGCGATCAGATAGCCCACCCTTAGGCCCGGCAACAGGGTCTTCGACACGGTGCCGGTGTAGATCCAACTGGCCTTCTTCAAGCGACTGACAATCGGCGTGGCACTGCCGCCATCGAAGGTCAGCTCGCGGTAGGGCTCGTCCTCGATCAGGGTGACGCCAAACTCGTCCAGCAACGCCGCCACCGCATCGCGCTTGGCCTCGCTGTAGCGCACCGCCGAAGGGTTCTGGAAGGTCGGGATCAGGTAGATAAACGCTGGGCGATGCTGCTCCAGCCGGGCCCGCAACTGCTGCAGGTCCGGGCCGTCGGCCTCCAGGGGAACGGTGATGCAGTCGGCGCCGAACAGCTGGAAAATCTGCAACGCCGCCAGATAGGTCGGCGCTTCGAGCATCACTTCAGTGCCCACGTCGATGTGCAGCTTGGCCGCCAAATCGAGGGTTTGCTGGGAGCCGCTGACCACCAGCACCTGGCTCGCCTCACAGGCCACGCCCAGCGCCCGCGCCTGGGCTGCCAGGGCTTCGCGCAGGGCCGGTTCGCCTTCGCTCATGCCGTACTGGCCCATGGACAAAGGCATGGCCGCCCATTCCACCTTCGGCAACATGGCTTCGGCCGGCAGGCCGCCGGCGAACGACATCACCTCAGGACGCTGCGCCGCCGCGAGGATTTCTCGAATCAAAGAACTTTTGAGGCGCGAGACACGTTCGGAAAAAGCCATGGGTCACCTGTAGCCGGTCGCTGGAATAATGAGTCAAACTGGTTGACCGAAATTACGCCGACCTCTGTGGATACGTCAATATGCTTGACCTTAAAAACCCTGCCTCCCAACAAATGGCCATGGAAGCGTTTTTCTTCGGTTACCAGGCGTTCACCGCCAAGGCCGATGAAATGCTCGAGCGTCGTGGCTTGAGCCGGGTGCACCAGCGCATCGTCTTTTTCATCGCCCGCTATCCATCATTGAGCGTGAAGGAATTGCTGGCCTTGCTTGGGGTGAGCAAGCAGGCGTTGAACATGCCGTTGCGGCAGTTGATGGAAATGCACTTGGTGAACAGCGTCGCGTCCGAGACCGACAAGCGCAAGCGGCTGCTGGAGCTGACCGCCGAAGGTGAGCGCTTTGAGCAGGCGTTGCGGCGTGAACAGGTGAAATTGCTGGAGCGGGTGTTTGCCGAGGCCGGGGAAGCGGCGGTGGATGGGTGGCTGGCGGTGAATCTGGCACTGGGGAAATCTGGTGACTGAAGGCTTCTGATCCGACGCCATCGCGAGCAGGCTCGCTCCCACAGTGGGCTGTGATGAATGCAAGATTTGTGTACACCCATGAACCCTGTGGGAGCGAGCCTGCTCGCGATAGCGTCCGCATAGGCGATATATCCCTATCGCCAAACATTTCGTCGACAACACAGAAAACATTATTTGCATTATTTGTATACAAAAGCATAATTCGCTTCGTGCGAGTTCCTGACCAAAAGGTCAACATACCCCTCGCCAGCCTTACCTGCCTCAGCGCATCGCAGCCACCCCCAGGGCGTTTGTGGTGCTGGAAATAACAATAAGACTCTTGAGGAGTACTCGCTGTGGAAAGCCGCAAACCCGAAGCCCGGACGCTGGACCTCTCGCCGCCACTACGCAGTGGCTGGCTGGAACGCCTCTTCAAACTCAGCTTGCATGGCACCACGGTGAAGACCGAGCTGATTGCCGGCCTGACAACTTTCATCACCATGGCCTACATCATTTTCGTCAACCCCAACATCATGGCCGATGCTGGCATCGATCACGGTGCCGCCTTCGTCGCCACCTGCATCGCCGCCGCCCTGGGCTGCCTGTTGATGGGCCTGTACGCCAACTGGCCGGTGGGCCTGGCACCAGGCATGGGCCTGAACGCCTTCTTCACCTACACCGTGGTCGGCACCATGGGCTACAACTGGGAAACCGCGTTGGGCGCGGTGTTCATCTCCGGGGTGCTGTTCATGGTCCTGACCTTGTCACGGGTGCGCGAGTGGCTGCTCAACAGCATTCCGGTGAGCCTGCGCTTCGCCATGGGCGCGGGGGTCGGGTTATTCCTCGGGCTGATCGGTCTGAAAACCGCCGGGATCGTCGTGGACAGCCCTGCAACCTTGATCAAGCTCGGCTCGTTGCGCGAACCCGGTCCGTTGCTGGCCGCGGTGTGCTTCCTGATGATCGCCGTGCTCAGTTATCACCGTGTGTTCGGTGCGATCCTGATCAGCATCATCGCCGTGACCCTGGCCGGTTGGGGCCTGGGGTTGGTGCAGTACAACGGCGTCATGTCGACACCGCCGAGCCTGGCCCCGACCTGGATGGCGATGGACGTGGCCGGTGTGTTCAACGTCAGCATGATCAGCGTGGTGCTGGCCTTCCTGTTCGTGCACATGTTCGACACCGCCGGCACCCTGATGGGCGTTGCCCAGCGCGCCGGCCTGGTGAAGGCCGATGGCAAGATCGAGAACCTGTCCCGCGCCTTGAAAGCCGACAGCGCCTCCAGCGTGTTCGGCGCCATGGTCGGTGTACCGCCAGTGACCAGCTACGTGGAAAGCGCCGCCGGTGTGGCCGCCGGTGGCCGCACGGGGCTTACCGCCGTGACCGTCGGTGTGCTATTTATTGCCGCCATGTTCTTCGCACCGCTGGCCGGGATGATTCCGGCCTACGCCACGGCCGGGGCTTTGATCTACGTCGCCATGCTGATGATGGGCGGCATGGCCCACATCGAATGGGACGAAGCAACCGACAGTATCCCGGCCATTGTCACGGCCATCATGATGCCCCTGACGTTTTCGGTCGCCGACGGCATCGCATTGGGTTTCATCACCTATGTGGTGCTCAAGGCCGGTACCGGTAAACACAAAGAAATTTCCGTCAGCCTGTGGGTGCTCTGCGCGATCTTCATCGCCAAGTTCATCTTCTTGTAAGCGCGATCGTATCCACCCGCCTCACCCCTTGGGTGAGGCTTTTGTACATCAGGAGCAAAGCAATGAATCTGGAAACCTGGCTGTTGTTCAGCGGCGCCGCCTTGGTGGTGATCCTCATCCCCGGCCCGTTGTCGCTGTTGATGATCGGCAATAGCCTGAACTACGGCCTGCGCCGCTCGTATCCAGCCTTCCTGGGTGGCGTGATGGCGTCGATTTGCCTGCTGAGCGCTTCGGCGCTGGGGCTCGGCGCATTATTGATGGCCTCGGAGCAGTTGTTCAGCGCCCTGAAGATTGTCGGCGCCCTGTACCTGTTTTACCTGGCCTGGCAGAGCTGGCAGCAATCGCGCCAACCGTCCCAAGGCGCCGACGTGCCCCAGGCCGCCGCCGTCCCGCGCTTTCGCGCCCTCTTCGGCCGGGCGTTCGTGTTGGGAGCAAGCAACCCGAAAGACATTCTGTTCTTTGCCGCTTTCCTGCCGCAATTCTTGAGCGCCGAACAGCCATTCCTGCCGCAACTGCTGATCATGATCGCCACTTGGACCGTACTCGACCTGCTGTGCAAGCTGGCTTATGGCCTCGGTGCCCACGGCGCGGCACGGTATCTGCGTACGGGTAAAGGCCAGGGCTGGTTCAACCGGGTCAGTGCCGGGTTGTTTGGTGGCGCGGGGGCGGCCTCCTTGTTGAGCCGCTGAGAAAGCAAAAGCATCGCGAGCAGGCTCGCTCCCACAAGGACCTTCGTCGAAAACACATTTTGTGTTCACCGAGAATAACTGTGGGAGCGAGCCTGCTCGCGATAAGTCCTTCCAGGCACCCTATTTTTCATGGACGAAAAAAAGCCCGCAGTGTGAGCGGGCTGAAAACCAAAGAAGCTTATGCGCAGTCGCTTCCAGGACAAGGCAGTTGCTTGGGGGATCAACTGCCTCGATACGTTGAATAGGCGTAGGGCGAAATCAACAAGGGCACGTGGTAATGATCCTGCTCGGCCGAAATGCCGAAGCGCAGCACCACCACATCCAGGAACGCTGGATCGGGCATTTGCACGCCACGGGCGCGGTAGTAATCACCGGCGTGGAATTGCAATTGATAAACGCCCGAGCGGTAGTCATCCCCTTGCAACAGGGGCGCATCGCAGCGACCGTCGCTGTTGGTCAGCGCGCTGGCGACCAGCTGCAGTTGCGAACCTTCCACACGGTACAACTCGACCTTGATCGAGCTGCCCGGGCAGCCGTGTGCGGCATCCAAAACGTGAGTAGTCAAACGTCCCATTGCTTGTGCGCGCCTCGCTGCAGTGCAGCCCGGCCCGACGCCTCCTGATTCAGTTGAAAGACAGGCCGCACCGTTTCGGAGCACGAAACGCCACGGCGATGAGCGAATTAAGACACTTTAAAAGAAAATTGTACACAATAAAAATCGAATATTTCGCCCGTGGGCCGTGGAACGATACGCCAGCCCCAGACTCAAGCCAAACCAATGAATACAAGATCCTGCCGACGATTGATTGACCAAGCGGGCAGATTTCTTGCAGTGTAGACGCTGACAGGGACACAGTGAAAAAGGCAAAAATTCAGGCTTACAAATCGCGCACAAAGTTGTATACAATCACTCCATCGTCGTGACGCCAGCCTGAAACTCATCACCGGGGCGCCACCTACATGGTTCGAACAAGAAGGAAAACTGCAGTGAGCGCTGACTACCCACGCGACCTGATCGGTTACGGCAGTAACCCTCCCCATCCCCATTGGCCGGGCAATGCTCGTATCGCCCTGTCCTTCGTGCTCAATTACGAAGAAGGCGGCGAGCGCAACGTCCTCCACGGCGACAAGGAATCCGAAGCGTTCCTTTCGGAGATGGTCGCGGCGCAACCGCTGCAGGGCGAGCGCAACATGAGCATGGAATCGCTGTACGAGTATGGCAGCCGTGCCGGCGTCTGGCGTGTCCTCAAGCTGTTCAAGGAATTCGATATCCCGCTGACCATTTTCGCCGTGGCCATGGCCGCCCAGCGCCATCCAGACGTGATTCGCGCCATGGTCGCCGCCGGCCACGAGATCTGCAGCCACGGCTATCGCTGGATCGACTACCAGTACATGGATGAGGCCCAGGAACGCGAGCACATGCTCGAAGCGATCCGCATCCTCACCGAAATCGCGGGCGAACGCCCACTGGGCTGGTACACCGGCCGCACCGGCCCTAACACCCGGCGCCTGGTGATGGAAGAAGGCGGTTTCCTCTACGACAGCGACACCTACGACGACGACCTGCCCTACTGGGAGCCGAACAACCCCACCGACAAGCCGCACCTGGTGATCCCCTACACCCTCGACACCAACGACATGCGCTTCACCCAGGTGCAGGGTTTCAACAAGGGCGACGATTTCTTCCAATACCTCAAGGACGCCTTCGACGTGTTGTACGCCGAAGGGGCCGAGGCGCCGAAGATGCTTTCCATCGGCCTGCATTGCCGGCTGGTCGGCCGCCCTGCGCGCCTGGCCTCCCTCAAGCGGTTTCTCGAATACGTCAAAGGTCATGAACACGTCTGGTTCAGCCGTCGTGTCGACATCGCTCGTCACTGGCAGCAAACCCATCCGTATCAGGGAGCGTCCAAATGACCGCTTTCCAGACCCTCAAGCCTTCCACCTTGAGTCGCGAAGCGTTCGTCAAAGCCTTCGCCGACATTTACGAACATTCGCCATGGGTCGCGGAAAAGGCCTTTGACCTGGGCCAGGATCCCTCGATCGACGAGATCGAGACCCTGCACCAGCGCATGAGCGACATCCTGTTGAGTGCCGATCACGCCAGCCAACTGGCGCTGATCAACGCTCACCCGGACCTGGCCGGCAAAGCCGCCGTCCAGGGCCAACTGACCGAAGCCAGCACGAACGAACAGGCCGGCGCCGGTATTCACCAATGCACGGCCGAAGAGTTTCAACGCTTCACCGAGCTGAACGACGCCTACAAGGCCAAGTTCAAGTTTCCCTTCATCATGGCGGTAAAAGGCAGCAACCGGCATCAGATCCTCGCGGCATTCGAAACGCGCATCCATCACTCGGCAGACGCCGAATTCCAATGCGCGCTGGCAGAGATCAACAAAATCGCGTTGTTCCGATTACTGACCCTTTAGCGAGCAGCCCTGCGACCCGAGGCCCTGCAAGCATCCCCAGCCAACCTATTTAAAGGCAGACAAGAAGAATGAAAGCTTACGCCGTACCTTTCGAGAAGTTCGTCAACCTGGCCGACGCCCGCCTGGGCACCAAGATCATTTCGGTCACCGATGACTGGTTCGCCGACGCCAACCGCCTGTTCCAGCCAACCCCGGCCGTGTGGAAGGAGGGCGTGTTCGATGACAATGGCAAGTGGATGGACGGCTGGGAATCGCGGCGCAAGCGCTTCGAAGGCTACGACAGCGCGGTGATCCGCCTGGGCGTGGCAGGCTCGATCAAGGGCGTGGACATCGACACCTCATTCTTCACCGGCAACTACCCACCGTCGGCCTCCCTGGAAGCCTGCTTCCTGGCCGAAGGCGAACCGGACGAAAACACCCAGTGGACTGAAGTGCTGTCGGCCGTCGAATTGCAGGGCAACAGCCACCACTACCACGAAATCAGCAACGACCAGGCCTTCAGCCACCTGCGCTTCAACATCTATCCAGACGGCGGCGTGGCTCGCCTGCGGGTCTACGGCATTCCGTACCGCGACTGGTCGGCCGTGGGCGACAACGAACAGATCGACCTGGCTGCCGCCCTCAACGGTGGCCGCGCCCTTGCCTGCTCCGACGAGCACTTCGGACGCATGAGCAACATCCTCAACCCGGGCCGTGGCGTGAACATGGGCGACGGCTGGGAAACCGCCCGTCGTCGTACCCCGGGCAATGACTGGGTCATCGTCGCCCTGGGCCATGCCGGTGAAGTCGAGAAAATCATCGTCGACACCCTGCACTTCAAGGGCAACTACCCCGACAGCTGCTCGATCCAGGGCGCGTTCGTCAAGGGCGGCACCGACAGCCAGATCGAAACCCAGTCGTTGTTCTGGCGTGAACTGCTGCCGAGCCAGAAGCTGGAAATGCACGCCGAACACACCTTCGCCGAGCAGATCAAGGCGCTGGGACCGATCACCCATATCCGCCTGAACGTGTTCCCGGACGGTGGCGTGAGTCGCCTGCGGGTGCTGGGCAAGGTATCGAAATAAACGACGCACCTGTGGCGAGGGAGCTTGCTCCCGCTGGACTGCGCAGCAGTCCCATTTTGTGAAAAGCGGGGTCGCTTCGCAACCCAGCGGGAGCAAGCTCCCTCGCCACAAAAGCTGAACCACTACACAGAATTTTTGGATAAGAAGACCAGCATGCGCACTCTCAAGATCGAACCGTTGACCAAAGAAGCCTTCGCCCCGTTCGGTGACGTGATCGAAACCGACGGCAGCGATCACTTCATGATCAACAACGGTTCGACCATGCGCTTCCATCGCCTGGCGACGGTGGAAACCGCCACGCCGGACGACAAGGCGATCATCAGCATCTTCCGCGCCGACGCGCTGGACATGCCGCTGACCGTACGCATGCTGGAGCGCCATCCGCTGGGCAGCCAGGCCTTCATTCCGCTGCTCGGCAACCCCTTTCTGATCGTGGTCGCGCCACTTGGCGATGCACCTGTATCAGGCTTGGTCCGCGCCTTCGTCACCAACGGCAGGCAGGGCATTAATTACCATCGCGGCGTCTGGCACCACCCGGTGCTGACGATCGAAAAGCGGGATGACTTCCTGGTGGTTGATCGCAGTGGCACAGGCAATAACTGCGATGAGCATTTTTTCAAAGAGGATGAGTATTTGATCCTCGCCCCCCACCAATAAGAGAAGGTCCGATCACGCGAAAACAAGCGTGACGGGCGAGAGGTAAAGACTGTGGAAGCACATATGCTGGAATGGCTGAACCTGAGCATTCGCTGGGTTCACATGATCACTGGCGTGGCCTGGATCGGCGCGTCGTTCTACTTCGTCTGGCTGGAAAACAACCTCAATCGCGTCAACCCCAAGAGCGGCCTGGCCGGCGACCTGTGGGCCATCCACGGTGGCGGCATCTACCACCTGGAAAAATACAAACTCGCGCCACCGTCCATGCCGGACAACCTGCACTGGTTCAAATGGGAAGCCTACTTCACCTGGATGTCGGGCATCGCCCTGCTGTGCGTGGTGTTCTATTGGAACCCGACCGTCTACCTGCTGGCCCCCGGCAGCAGCCTGAGCGGTGCTGAAGGCGTGGCCCTGGGCATCGGTTCGTTGCTGGTCGGCTGGTTCGTCTATTCCTTTCTCTGCGACTCGGCCCTGGGCAAGCGCCCCGCCCTGCTCGGCCTGATCCTGTTCGTGCTGTTGATTGCGGCGGCCTACGGCTTCAGCAAGGTGTTCAGCGGTCGCGGGGCCTACCTGCATGTCGGGGCGGTCATCGGCACGATCATGGTGGGCAACGTGTTCCGCATCATCATGCCGGCACAACGCGCCCTGGTCGCGGCCATCGCCGAGAACCGTACCCCCGACCCGGCGCTGCCGGCCAAGGGCTTGCTGCGTTCGCGCCACAACAACTACTTCACCCTGCCGGTGCTGTTCATCATGATCAGCAACCACTTCCCGAGCACCTACGGCAGCCAATACAACTGGCTGATCCTGGCCGGTATCGCCGTGGCGGCGGTGTTGGTGCGGCATTACTTCAACACGCGCCATGACAGCAACCGGTTTGCCTGGACGCTGCCGGTCGGCGCGTTGGCGATGATCTGCCTGGCTTATGTCACCGGCCCCAAGCCCATGCCCACCGCACCGGAAGTGGCCAAGGCACCTGGCGTGATCGAGTACCAACCGTTGCCGGAAACCGCCGTGGGCGGTGGCGCCAAGCCCACAACTGCCCCGGCAGCGCCAGCGGAAAAACCAGCCCAGGCCGCCAGCCCCCAGGGCCCTTCGTTCGAGAAGGTCCACAGCGTGATCCAGGAACGCTGCTCGGTCTGCCACTCGGCCAAGCCCACCAGCCCGTTGTTCAGCGCCGCGCCGGGCGGGGTGATGTTCGATACGCCGCAGCAGATCCAGCAACAGGCCGCGCGCATCCAGGCCCAGGCCGTGACCAGCCAGATCATGCCGTTGGGCAACATCACCCAGATGACCCAGCAGGAACGCGACCTGATCGGCGCCTGGATCAATCAGGGCGCGCACACCAACTGAGTCATAGCTCTCAATAAATGTCCTACCGCTGACAGGCCGACCGGCAATGACCGGTCGCCCGTCAGCGACTGCCTGCGCCTCAACAATAAAAACAAGAGGAAAGCACCCGATGATCCAGCCCCGCGACCACGCCCCAAATTCGCCGCATCTGCGCCGTTGCAGGGCACTTGAGCCCTTCAAGACGAGCCCGTATCCTGCGCGGCCGTTCGAAACGGGCCGACAACAAAATCCCTTCCGATCCTGACCGGACTGCCAGCTTATTGCGGCGCTGGCGGACCTGAACGCGCCCCTGAACACAACTTTCCGACTGTTTCATAACGGCAGGGCAAGCCATTTCCGGTTTTTCCCGAACTTGGCTCAGCGCTTGCTATCAGCATTCGCCACGCTCAAAAAGCTGACCGAACGGATGTTTTTTTAATCCATGGAAAAAGGCGCCACACCAGAGCGCTGACCTGAAAAAAAAGCGGCACCACTTACCTTTGGGAGCAAACCGAATGAAACGTACGTGCACCAGCCTGATACTCGCAGGATCCTTGCTGGCCGCAGGCCAGGCGATGGCCGACGATCTGTTCCAGTGGCAGAACAACAGCCTGAGCTACCTGTATGGCAAGGATTTCCAGATCAACCCGCGTATCCAGCAGACCGTGACCTTCGAACACGCCGATGCCTGGAAATACGGGGACAACTTCTTTTTCCTCGATCGGATTTTCTACAACGGCCAGGACGACAGCCAGTCCGGCCCGAACACCTACTACGGCGAGTTCAGCCCGCGCCTGTCGTTCGGCAAGATCTTCGATCAGAAGCTGGAACTGGGCCCGATCAAGGATGTGCTGCTGGCCATGACCTATGAGTTCGGGGAAGGCGACAACGAGTCGTACCTGATCGGCCCAGGCTTCGACCTGGCGATTCCCGGCTTCGACTATTTCCAACTGAACGTCTACAACCGCCAGACCGAAGGCCCACGCGCCGGCGACAACGTCTGGCAGATCACTCCGGTCTGGGCCTACACCCTCCCGGTGGGTTCATCCGATATCCTGTTCGACGGGTTCATCGACTGGGTGGTGGACAACGACACCAATTCCAAGGGCACCTACCACGCCAACCTGCACATCGTCCCGCAGGTCAAATATGACTTGGGCAAGGCCTTGAAGCTCGGCGCCAAGCAGCTATACGTCGGGGTGGAATACGACTACTGGAAGAACAAGTACGCGATCGAAGACAGCGACGGGTTCAAGACCAACCAGAGCACGACCAGCTTTTTGCTGAAGTACCATTTCTGATCTGATTCATTGGGATCCAGAAGTCACCGCACAGCTTTTGTGGGAGCGGGCTTGCTCGCGAATGCGGACTATCAGCCAACATCAATGTTGAATGTTCAGTCGCCTTCGCGAGCAAGCCCGCTCCCACACTGGTTTGTGTATTGGATTCAGTTTCAGCGTCCACCGCAAATCCCCTGTGGGAGCGAGCCTGCTCGCGATAGCGGTGAACCTGCTTACGCCAACCCCAGAAACCGTCTCAACGCCTCACGCTGCGCCAACGCATCCTGGCGCCCCAGCTCGATCAGCTCGCTGCAATACCCCGCCTCGAACAACAAATAACTCAGCACCCCTGCGCCGCTGGTCTTGGTCGCGCCCGGCCCGCGCAAGAAGACCCGCAACGCACGGGGCAACTCCTGGCGATGGCGGGCGGCGATTTCGTCGATCGGTTGGCTAGGTGAGATCACCAGCACGTCCACCGGTGCCGCACCGAGGGCGTGGGCCGGGACGTCATCGGGGAGTAGATGGCTGAAGCCGTTCAGGCGCTCAAGCAACTCGATGTCGCTTTCCAGGCTGTCGATGAACGTGCTGTTGAGCATATGGCCGCCGATCTGCGCCAGGGTCGGTTGCAGGCCGGTGTAGCTGCGCTCGCGCGGATCTTGCCCGCCGGCGCCACGAGGATTTCCGCTGACGCCGATCACCAGCACACGATTGGCCCCCAAGTGCAGGGCTGGGCTGATGGGCGCCGATTGCCGCACCGCGCCGTCGCCGAAATATTGCGGGCCGATCCTGACCGGCGCGAACAACAGGGGGATCGCCGAGCTGGCCAGCAGGTGCTCCACCGACAGTTGCGCCGGCACGCCAATACGGCGGTGACGCAGCCAGGCATCGATGGTCCCGCGCCCCTGGTAGAAAGTGACAGCCTGGCCGGATTCATAACCGAACGCCGTCACCGCCACCGCTCGCAGTTGCTGCTCGGCGATGGCCTGCTCGATGCCCGAGGCATGGAATTGGGCCTGGAGCAGCGCGCGCAGCGGCGAACTGTCGATCAGCGCCACCGGCAACTTGGCTCCCAGGCCCAGCAGGCTGTGGGTGATGAATCGCGTCGCCTGGGCGATCACGCCTCGCCAGTCGCTGCGCATCACCTGATGGCTGCGCACCGCTTGCCAGAATGCCGTCAGCCGCTCGATGGCGGTCTTGAAGTCCATCGCCCCGCTCGCCAGGCTGACCGCGTTGATCGCCCCGGCCGAGGTGCCGACGATTACCGGGAACGGGTTATCCGCCCCGTCCGGCAGCAATTCGGCGATGGCCGCCAGTACGCCTACCTGATACGCCGCTCGAGCCCCGCCGCCGGAAAGAATCAAACCTGTAACCGGTTCAGCTGGGCTCATCGCAATGCTCCGTGCTCAAGGGGATATCAAAGAAAACTCAGCCGCGTTTGTCGTACAGCTTGGGCTCGCCCGGCGGACGGCTCTTGAAGCGCCGGTGGGCCCAAAGGTACTGCTCGGGACAATCGCTCACCGACCGCTCTACCCACTGGTTGATGCGGATGCAATCGGCTTCCTCGGTCTCCCCCGGAAAATCCGTCAGCGGCGCCTGGATCACCAGGCGATAACCGCTGCCATCGGCCAGCCGCTCCTGGGTGAAAGGCACCACCAGCGCCTTGCCCAGGCGGGCGAACTTGCTGGTGGCGGTGACCGTCGCGGCCTGGACGCCGAACAGCGGCACGAACACGCTTTGCTTGGCGCCGTAGTCCTGGTCCGGCGCATACCAGATCGCCCGCCCGGCCCGCAGCAGCTTGAGCATGCCACGCACGTCGTCACGCTCCACCGCCAGGGAATCGAGGTTGTGCCGCTCGCGGCCCCGGCGCTGGATGTAGTCGAACAGCGGGTTCTTGTGCTCGCGGTACATGCCATCGATGGTGTGCTGCTGGCCAAGCAAGGCCGCGCCGATTTCCAGCGTGGTGAAATGCAACGCCATCAGGATCACGCCCTTGCCCTCGCGCTGGGCCTGCTTGAGGTGCTCCAGCCCTTCGACATGGGCCAGTTTCGCCAAACGCGAACGCGACCACCACCAACTCATGGCCATCTCGAAAAAGGCGATGCCGGTGGAGGCGAAGTTTTCCTTGAGCAGACGCTTGCGCTCGGCAGCGGACTTTTGCGGGAAACACAGTTCCAGGTTGCGCCGGGCGATGCGCCGTCGGTCGCCGGCCACCCGGTACATCAGCGCGCCCAATGCGCGACCGACCCGCAGCAATAACGGATAAGGCAATTGAACGATCAGCCACAACAACCCCAGGCCGCACCACAGCAGCCAGAAACGCGGATGAAAAAAAGCAGCTCGAAAACGCGGGCGATCCATTACAGCTTCCATTAAGACATGGGCCGCGCATTCTACATTGTTCGACCCGGGTTGCGGCTGGCGGACGATCTCGTTATAAGTCTCGGCACTTTTAGTGACAAGCCGTTGTACGCCGACCATGAGCCAAACCGAACCGCTAGACCAAGATCCCGTGTTCCAGCTGAAGGGCAGCATGCTCGCCATTACGGTGCTGGAACTGGCCCGCAACGACCTGGAGAGCCTTGACCGGCAACTGGCGGCGAAAGTCGCCCAGGCCCCGAACTTCTTCAGCAATGCCCCTCTGGTGCTGGCCTTGGACAAGCTGCCGGCCGGCGAAGGCTCTGTGGATCTGCCGGGCCTGATGCGCGTCTGCCGCCAGCACGGCCTGCGCACCCTGGCGATCCGCGCCAGCCGCATCGAAGACATCGCCGCCGCCATCGCCGTGGACATTCCGGTGCTGCCGCCGTCCGGTGCCCGGGAACGCGTGCTGGAACTGAATCCGGTCGAAGCGAAGAAAATTCCGGAAAAACCACCGGAGCCCACCGTCAAGCCGACGCGCGTGATCACCTCGCCCGTGCGCGGCGGGCAACAGATTTATGCCCAGGGTGGCGATCTGGTCATCGTCTCCTCGGTCAGCCCGGGGGCGGAACTTCTCGCCGATGGCAACATCCATGTATACGGCCCGATGCGCGGTCGAGCACTGGCCGGCGTCAAGGGTGATACCAAGGCCAGGATCTTCTGTCAGCAATTGAGCGCTGAGCTGGTTTCCATCGCCGGGCAGTACAGGGTTTCCGAGGATTTGCGCCGCGACCCGTTGTGGGGGGCCGGCGTTCAGATCAGCCTGTCGGGCGACGTGTTGAACATCATTCGGCTTTAACGGATACTGCCGCATTTTCCAAGCATCTCTAGAACGAGCGAAAACGGCTTAAACGACGTAGGAAAAAGGATCAGGCAGTGTTTACCGGAGGTAGACCCCGCCCGACAGCCGATTCCAGCCAAGCCTGTCCAATTGCAGCGGTTTTCCAGAGATGTTTTTCAGGGGCTGACAAAGTCCTTTTTCCTTAGGGGTGAAACACCTTGGCCAAGATTCTCGTGGTTACATCCGGCAAGGGTGGTGTGGGTAAGACCACCACCAGCGCCGCTATCGGTACCGGCCTCGCTCTGCGCGGCCACAAGACAGTCATCGTCGACTTCGACGTCGGCTTGCGTAACCTGGACCTGATCATGGGTTGCGAGCGTCGCGTGGTCTACGACTTCGTCAACGTGGTCAACGGCGAAGCGAACCTGCAGCAGGCCCTGATCAAGGACAAGCGCCTTGAGAACCTCTACGTGCTGGCCGCCAGCCAGACCCGCGACAAAGACGCGCTGACCCAGGAAGGCGTGGAAAAAGTGCTGATGCAGCTCAAGGAAGATTTTGAGTTCGTGGTCTGCGACTCCCCGGCCGGTATCGAGAAAGGTGCCCACCTGGCCATGTACTTCGCCGACGAAGCGATTGTCGTGACCAACCCGGAAGTGTCGTCGGTCCGTGACTCCGATCGCATGCTGGGCCTGCTGGCAAGCAAATCCCGGCGCGCCGAGAAAGGCGAAGAGCCGATCAAGGAACACTTGCTGCTGACCCGCTACAACCCACAACGGGTCAGCGATGGCGAAATGCTGGGCGTCGAAGACGTCAAGGAAATCCTCGCCGTCACCCTGCTGGGTGTCATTCCGGAATCCCAAGCGGTACTCAAGGCTTCCAACTCCGGCGTGCCGGTGATTCTCGACGACCAGAGCGATGCCGGCCAGGCATACAGCGATGCCGTCGATCGCCTGCTGGGCAAAACCGTGGAGCATCGTTTCCTCGATGTAACGAAGAAAGGTTTCTTCGAGCGCCTGTTTGGAGGTAGGTAATGAACCTTTTTGACTTCTTTCGTGCCAACAAAAAGCCCAGTACCGCCTCGGTCGCGAAAGAGCGTCTACAGATCATCGTGGCGCACGAACGCGGCCAACGCAGCACCCCTGACTACCTGCCGGCCTTGCAGAAGGAACTGGTGGAAGTGATCCGCAAATACGTCAACATTGGTAGCGATGACGTGCATGTGGCGCTGGAAAGCCAGGGCAGCTGCTCGATCCTGGAACTCAACATCACCCTGCCGGATCGCTGATAGCTCCGGCTGGAGCCACGGCGGCTCGGGTCCCCACAGCCTTTTTTGTGGGAGCGGGCTTGCTCGCGAAGACGGTGACGCATTCAATATCAATGTGTCTGAGACACCGCTTTCGCGAGCAAGCCCGCTCCCACAAGGGCCGGGCCCGAGCCGCCGTTGGCGTTTGTAACGAGACTGTTTTTAATGCCCCTGTCCAACATCCGCATCATTCATCAGGACGCCGCTGTCCTGGTGGTCGACAAGCCGACCCTGTTGCTCTCCGTGCCCGGCCGGGCCGATGACAACAAGGATTGCCTGATCACCCGCCTGCAGGAAAACGGCTATCCGGAAGCGCGAATCGTGCACCGACTGGACTGGGAAACCTCTGGCATCATCCTGCTGGCCCGCGACCCGGACACCCATCGCGAACTGTCCCGGCAATTTCATGACCGCGAAACCGAAAAAGCCTATACGGCGCTGTGCTGGGGCCAACCGGAGCTGGACAGCGGCAGCATCGACTTGCCCTTGCGCTACGACCCGCCGACCAAACCCCGGCATGTGGTGGACCATGAACAGGGCAAACACGCCCTGACCTTCTGGCGCGTGCTGGAACGTTGCGGCGACTGGTGCCGGGTCGAACTGACCCCCATTACCGGGCGCTCGCACCAATTGCGCGTGCACATGCTCTCCATCGGTCACCCATTGCTGGGCGACGGGCTCTACGCCCATCCGCAGGCCCTCGCCGCATGGCCGCGCCTGTGCCTGCACGCAAGCATGCTGAGCTTCACTCACCCGCAAAGCGGCGAACGCTTGCGCTTCGAGTGCCCGGCACCGTTCTAGATTCTATAAAGGCTTGGCATGCAGGTTATTGATTTTCAGGAAACACCCGTCAAAAAAGTCCGCCATCAATTGCTGTACCTGATCTACGGCGACAAGGACGCTTATCGCCACGAGGCCAAGTTCAGCATCCTGACCGCCCTGGCCCACGGCAACCCGTCGACCCTGCCCACTATCAGGATCCTGACCGACCGGCCCGAGGATTATCAGGGCTGGCCGGTCGAGACCCTCGCACTGGGCCCGCAGCTGCTGGCCGAGTGGCAAGGCAACAACGGCTACATTCATCGACGCAAGGCCTGCGCCATCGCGGCCGGGCTGACGCTGGCGGAAAAGACCCTGTTCGTCGACACCGACACGCTGTTCCTCGCCGACCCCGACCTGCTGTTCAAGCAAATCCAACCAGGGCAGTACCTGATGGATCGGTTCGAATACAACTGGGACTACGTCTGCAAGCGCGAGGATTACCTCAAGCTGGGTACCCGCCTGCACGCCCACGGCATCACCCCGGACAACAGCTTCAAGCTCTATAACAGCGGGCTGTGCGGCGTGACTGACCAGGACGCGTCGCTGCTGGCCCAGGCCATCGGGCTGATCGACGAATGGACCGAGGGTGGCTTCGACATCCACACCATTGAACAGATCGCGATTTCGTTCACCTTGCGCAACCAGACGATTAACGAAACCAATAAGCACGTCTATCACTACTTCGCCGATAAACGCTTTTTCCACACCATGCAAGCGCACTTCTTTGCCCTGCACGGAGAGGCGTTCAGTGCGCAGTTGTTAGAGCGCAGCCATGACGTTCCACGCACCCGGCCCTTCCCATCGGCATGGCAGCGCCTGAAGATCAAATGGAAACTGCGCAATCACAGCGGCGCCCTGCACAAGATCGGCCGTGACCTGCTGTATGGCAGTGCGGCGCCGGAGCATCCGTATTACGACATGTGCAGGCATCACTGGTGGGGATCGGCATCGCGGGAGATTCTGCGCTTGGACCCACAGCGCCAGGCACAGCTGTTCGATCAATTCGAGCACTGGCCAGAGCACTTGCCGGAACCGTCCAGGGTGCACGACAAGCCAATCATCATGGCGTACCTGCGCGAGCGACTCGCCGCGTCGGGATAAGCGAGGCATTGGATACCCGTGCCAGGGGATTGGGCCTGCAACGGGTGTCGTCGATGGGGTAAACTCCCGCCCATCGCTGTCTGGAGTGACTTATGCGCGCAGAGTTGAACCAAGGCCTGATCGACTTTCTCAAGGCCTCCCCCACCCCGTTCCATGCCACCGCCAGCCTGGCCAAGCGCCTGGAGGCGGCCGGCTACCAGCGTCTTGACGAACGCGAGACCTGGGCCACCGAGGCCAACGGTCGTTATTACGTCACGCGCAACGACTCCTCGATCATTGCCTTCAAGCTCGGCCGCCACTCAGCGCTGCACGACGGCATCCGCCTGGTCGGTGCCCACACCGACAGCCCCTGCCTGCGAGTCAAGCCGCAGCCGGAACTGCAACGCCAAGGGTTCTGGCAACTGGGTGTGGAAGTCTACGGCGGCGCGCTGTTGGCGCCGTGGTTCGACCGTGACCTGTCCCTGGCCGGGCGCGTGACTTTCCGCCGCGATGGCAAGGTCGAAAGCCAGTTGATCGATTTCAAGGCGCCGATCGCCACGATTCCGAACCTGGCCATCCACCTCAATCGCGAAGCCAACCAGGGCTGGGCCATCAACCCGCAGACCGAACTGCCGCCGATCCTCGCGCAGTTCGCCGGTGACGAGCGCGTCGATTTCCGTGCGGTGCTCACCGATCAACTGGCCCGGGAACACGGCCTGAACGCCGACGTGGTGCTCGATTACGAGTTGAGCTTCTACGACACCCAAAGCGCTGCGGTGATTGGCCTGCACGGCGATTTCATTGCCGGCGCGCGCCTGGACAACCTGCTGTCGTGCTACGCCGGCCTGCAAGCCTTGCTGAACGCCGATACTGAAGAAACCTGCGTGCTGGTGTGCAACGATCATGAGGAGGTCGGCTCATGCTCGGCCTGTGGCGCCGACGGGCCGATGCTGGAACAGACCCTGCGTCGCCTGCTGCCCGAGGGTGAAGAGTTCGTCCGCACCATTCAGAAATCCCTGCTGGTTTCGGCGGACAACGCCCACGGTGTGCACCCCAACTATGCCGACAAGCACGACGCCAACCACGGCCCCAAGCTCAACGCCGGCCCGGTGATCAAGGTCAACAGCAACCAGCGCTACGCCACCAACAGCGAAACCGCCGGGTTCTTCCGTCACCTGTGCATGGCCGAAGAAGTACCGGTGCAGAGCTTCGTGGTGCGCAGCGACATGGGCTGCGGCTCGACCATCGGCCCGATCACCGCCAGCCAGCTGGGCGTGCGCACCGTGGACATCGGCCTGCCGACCTTCGCCATGCATTCGATACGCGAACTGTGCGGCAGCCATGACCTGGCGCATTTGGTGAAGGTGCTGAGCGCGTTCTACGCCAGTCGCGAATTGCCATAGTTGCAGTTGCAGCTAACCCTGTGGCGAGGGCGCTTGCTCCCGCTGGGTGGCGCAGCCGCCCCAAATCTGCAACTGAATGCAGATCGGCCAGCGCTGCGCACTGGAGCGGGAGCAAGCTCCTATCAAACAAAACGCAAGCACTTGATTTTCTAAAACAAATTCCAGGTCAAGGCTGCACGATAGCGAATAGGTTCAATTTCCACGGAAAATGTGGTTGCCCAGAATCTATGG
>NZ_JAGDEZ010000060.1:0-28380 GCF_017498305.1 Pseudomonas sp. OA65 | reverse complement strand
CCCGCTGGGCTGCGCAGCAGCCCCAAGGCCAGGCGCCGCGGTGTGTCAGGCTGGTGTCGTCAGCCTCATGGGGGCGCTTCGCACCCCAGCGGGAGCAAGCTCCCTCGCCACAAAAGCGGCCTTCATCTTGCTGGACGTCCGCGTGTGCTCACGGATGGGGAGTTTAGTTTTTGAAGAAGTGGAACCTCGGAGCGTCCTTGGCGACATTCCCACGCAGGAGCGAGGGAACGATCGACAGCCCCTGACACACGGCTGGACGGCTGTTGTGGCGAGGGAGCTTGCTCCCGCTGGGCTGCGCAGCAGCCCCAAGGCCAGGCGCCGCGGTGTGTCAGGTTGATGTGGGCAGCTTCATGGGGGCGCTTCGCGCCCAGCGGGAGCAAGCTCCCTCGCCACAAAGGTATTCCAAGCCAGGAGGAGGGGGCGCGGTGCGCATCACCTTCTCATCCCATGGAAGTGTCCACCCACTACCCAAGTAGCATTCGTCGCCCCGGCGCGGCTTCGTACACTCAGGGCTCCTATCACGCACCCGCCGGAGGCGACGATGCAGCAGAGCGAAGGTGTGGTGAGCGCCATGTCCCAGGCGACCGACGTCCAGCAGGTGGCCCAGGCGCTGGCGCGGCAGTTGTTGCACCCGCACTTGGGGTTCGTGCTGTTTTTCTGTTCCGCCGAATACGACTTGCCGGCCCTGGGCCAGGCGCTGTCCCAGAGTTTCGGCGGGATTCGCCTGGTGGGCTGCACCAGCGCCGGGGAAATCACCGCCCAGGGCTACGGCCGCAACTGCGTGACGGCGGTGGGGTTCGATCATCGACATTTTTCCATTGCCGCCGAGCTGATCGGAGAAATGGAGCACTTCAGCCTGATCGACGCCCAGCAAATGGTCGAGCGCCTGGCCAGCGGCTGTCGCAGCAACGCCTTGGCGCCGATCAAGGGCCACAGTTTCGCCTTGACCCTGCTCGACGGCCTGTCCAGCCGCGAGGAAATGGTGCTGGCGGCCTTGAGCGCCGCGTTGGGGGACATCCCGCATTTCGGCGGCTCGGCCGGCGATGACAACTACCTGACCCACACCCACGTCTACTTCGAAGGCCAGTTCCACAGCGGCGCGGCCGTGGTGGTGCTGATCAACACCTGGTTGGAGTTCGAGGTCTTCACCACCCACCACATCCTGCCCCGGGAAGAGAAACTGGTGGTGACCGGCGCCGACAGTGCTTCACGCCGGGTCTACGAACTCAACGCCGAACCCGCCGCCGAGGAATATGCCCGACACATTGGCGTCCCAGTCAGCGCCCTCGATTACCGGGTCTTCGCCGCCCATCCGCTGGCCGTGCGCATCAACGACCAGTACTACGTGCGGGCCATCCAGCAGGTACACCCGGACCTGAGCCTGAGCTTCTACTGTGCGGTGGAGAACGGCATCGTCCTCACCGCCATGACCCCCGGTCCTTTGCTGCACAACCTGCAAACGCTGTTCGACGGTTTGCAGGCGCGCCTCGGCGACTTGCTGCTGACCATCGGCTGCGATTGCTTCCTGCGGCGCCTGGAGCTGGAAGACCGCGGCGGCCTGGAACAGATCGGCGAGTTCCTGCGCGAACAACGGGTGATGGGATTCAACACCTATGGAGAACAGTTCAATGGCATGCACATCAACCAGACGTTCACCGGAGTTGCCATTGCCCGACATCGCGTCCCCGGCCATCGCTGACCTACAGGCCCAGCTCGCCAGCCTGCAGCACGAAAACCGCAAGTTGCGGCGCATCAACGCGGCGCTGATCGAGCGGGTGGAGTCTGGCGTCACCCGCGGCAACGACCCCTATGCGGCGTTCCAGCACTCGGTGGTGCTGGCCGAGCAGGTGCGTGAGCGCACCGACGCGCTGAACCAGGCCATGGCTGAACTCAAGGCCGGCAATCAGTTGCTGGGTGAAGCGCGGCTGCGGGCGGAAACGGCCCACCGGCACCTGATCGACGCCATCGAGAGCATCTCCGACGCGTTTGTGCTGTTCGACGAGCAGCAACGCATCGTCCTGTTCAACAGCCGCTTCAAGGCCTTCTGGGCCAACAGCCGGGTGCGCATCATTGCCGGGATGCGTCTTTCCGAGGTCAAGCGCTTGATGACCGCCAACGGCTTGTTCAGCGAAGAGCCTCGCGGCCAGGCCGACGAGCATGTGTTGTATCGCTTGCAGAACGGACGTTGGTTGCAAGTCAGCGAGCGGCCGACCCAGGAGGGCGGGCGAGTGATCCTGTTCACTGACATCACCGACGTCAAGCTCAGCGAAACCGTGCGCCGCGAGCAAGCCATCGCGCAGAAATCCCACCTGTTGCAGCGGGCGGTGGACAACCTGTCCCAGGGCGTGGCGATGGTCAACGCCCAAGGTGTGCTGGAGCTGTGGAACCGGCGCTTCCTTGAACTCAGTGGCCTGGCACCGGTGGCGGCCCACCGGCCCTTCAACGAAGTGATCGGCGACAGCGAGCTGCAACTGCTGACCCCGGCCAGTCGCGACAGCAACGGTCGGCTGATCCATGAATGCGAGCAGCGCCTGTCCGATGGCCGCGTCCTGGAGATCCGCACGCATCCACTGCCCACCGGCGGCTATGTCAACACCTTCACCGACATCACCGAGCGCTACCAGCACGCCGAGGCACTGAGCGAAAGCGAACGCTGGATCCGTCTGATCACCGACCATGTGCCGGCGCTGATCGCCTACCTCAACGCCGACCTGGTCTACGAATTCACCAACAAGGTCTATGAGCAGTGGTATTGCTGGCCCCGTGGCGTGATGCTCGGCCAGAGCCTGCGCGAAGCCCACAGCGAACAGCATTACCAGCGCCTGGAAGCCTACGTGGCCCGGGCGTTGGCGGGTGAGAGCGTGACGTTCGAATTCGCCGAGACCAACATCAATAACCAGGAGCGCTACATGCTGCGCTCCTACGTGCCGAATCGCCTGGCCAATGGCGAAGTGGTCGGGATCTTCGTGCTGATCCGCGACATCACCGAACGCCGCCGCACCGCCGAGGCATTGCATCAGGCTTACCAGAACCTGGAACAGCGAGTCCAGGAACGCACGGCCGAACTGACCACCCTCAATGACCAGTTGCTGCGTGAGATCGATGAGCGCAGCCGGGTGGAATTGCGCCTGCGCGAGGCCAAGCGCGAGGCCGAACAGGCCAACCTGTCGAAAACCAAATTCCTCGCAGCGGTCAGCCATGACCTGTTGCAACCGCTCAACGCTGCGCGGCTGTTCACCAGTGCCTTGCTCGAACGTCGCGAGCCGGTTGCCAACGCGCAATTGGTGCGCAACGTCAGCAATTCATTGCAGGACGTGGAGAACCTGTTGGGCACCTTGGTGGACATTTCCAAGTTGGACGCCGGGGTGATCAAGGCCGATGTTGCGCCGTTCGGCCTCAGCGAACTGCTGGAAAACCTGGCCGCCGAATATGCCCAGATCGCTCGCAGTGAAGGGCTGGAACTGCACTTTATCGGCTGTTCGGTGCTGGTGCGCAGCGACATGCAATTGCTCGCGCGGATCCTGCGCAACCTGCTGAGCAACGCCATTCGCTACACCCCCAGCGGTCGGGTGGTGCTGGGCTGCCGGCGGCATCGCCAGCGTGTGTCGATCCAAGTCTGGGACAGCGGCATCGGCATTGCCGAGAATCGCCTGGAGGAAATATTCCAGGAATTCAAGCGCGGCGACGTCCAGCGCCCGAACCAGGACCGTGGGTTGGGACTGGGCCTGGCGATTGTCGAGAAAATCGCCGGGATTCTCGGACACCGGATCCAGGTGCGTTCCTGGCCGGGCAAGGGCTCGATGTTCGCCATCGACGTGCCGCTGAGCGCCACCGCACCCAAGCCGTTGCCGTGCCTGGACATGAGCGAGCCGATGCTGGAAAGACTACGGGGGGCACGGGTCTGGGTGCTGGATAACGATGCGGCGATCTGCGCGGGCATGCGTACGTTGCTGGAGGGCTGGGGTTGCCAGGTGGTGACGGCGTTGTCGGAGCAGGACCTGGCCCGCCAGGTGGACAACTACCATGCCGAGGCCGACTTGCTGATCGCCGATTATCACCTGGACAACGATCAGAACGGCGTCGATGCGGTGGCCCGGATCAACGCCCGCCGGGCCTCACCGATCCCGGCCATGATGATCACTGCCAACTACAGCAACGAGCTCAAGCAGCAGATCCGCGAGCGCGGCCACACCCTGATGCACAAGCCGGTGCGGCCGATGAAACTCAAGATTGCGATGAGTCATCTGTTGGGCCAGACCCAGGGGCATTAAGTCGAACGCTGTTGTGGCGAGGGAGCTTGCTCCCGCTGGGCCGCGAAGCGGCCCCAATCCAGGTATCTCGATGTGCCAGGCTTGTTCAGGACAGGGCTGCTTCGCAGCCCAGCGGGAGCAAGCTCCCTCGCCACGGGGGTGTACACCTGTCCCTGTAGTGTTCAGCTGATCAACGCCGCAAATAAGCCCCGAAATCAATATCCCCGGCACTGAGGATCGCCTGCACCCGGTTGTGCACATTGAGCTTGCGCAGGATCGCCGAGACGTGGGCCTTGACCGTGGTTTCGGCGATGTCGAGGGTGTAGGCGATCTGCTTGTTCGACTCGCCCTTGGTCATGCGTTCGAGCACCAGCAGTTGCTTGCGGGTCAGGGCCTGGAGTAGTTCCGGTGGGAACGCCGGGGTTTCGTTCAGGCGGCGGCCCGTCGGGCTTTTTTGCGTGCGGATGATGTCGGGCGGCAGGTACACGTTGCCGTTGAGAATCTGTTCGATGGCGTCGGTCATTTGCGAGCGAGGCGAGGATTTGGTGATGAAACCTACCGCGCCATAGGTGATGGCCTGCAACACCACTTGCTTGTCCTGCTCGGCGGAGACGATCACCACAGGGATCGTCGGTGCTTCGTTGCGCAGGTTGATCAGGCCATTGAGCCCGTGCATGCCGGGCATGTTCAGGTCCAGGAGGATCAGGTCCAGGTCGTCGTGCTCGGCGGTCAAGGCCAGGGCACTGTCGAGGTCGGCGGTCTCCATGACCTCGCTGCCAGGAAAACCATCGCTGATGACGTTGTGGATGGCTTCGCGAAACAGTGGGTGATCGTCGGCTATCAGAATTTTATACATGGCCATTCACCTCGTTATTGTCGTGTGGGGCAGGGCAGTTGCACGCATTTCTTGCACGTTCAGGGAAAGGGTTCGGGCCGGGCCGCTTGCAGGGGCAGGTTCGCCGCCTCCCAGGCGTCGAGGCCATCGCGGTACCAATACAAATGCTTATAGCCCATGGCAGCGGCGCGTTTTACCGCGTTCCAGCTCAGCCAGCAATCCGAGCGACAATAAAAGACCAGCGGTCGGTCCAGCCGCCCGTCGGTGGCCGTGCGCAGGTGACGGCTGAAGTAGTCCTGCCAGGTCGGGTCGAGATCGCCATCCCCGGTATTGGCCAGCCACAGGCTGCCGGGAAGGTTGGCG
This sequence comes from Pseudomonas sp. OA65, assembly GCF_017498305.1. NCBI lineage: Bacteria > Pseudomonadati > Pseudomonadota > Gammaproteobacteria > Pseudomonadales > Pseudomonadaceae > Pseudomonas > Pseudomonas sp. OA65. Next base: position 22,932 of record NZ_JAGDEZ010000060.1, on the reverse strand, counting down.
TGGGATTCGTTGTCGATGAAACGTCCCTGGACCCACGGACGACGGTAGACATCGATCAGCCGCGGGGGCTGGGCTTGCTCGAGCAGGCGTTGCAGGGTTTGGGTGTCGAGGGTCTGGGCGCCGTCGACGGTGGCGGGCGTCGGGCTGCGGTATTGGGCAATGCGATAGCCCTGGGCTGAAAACAGCGCGGTCTCGGCCTGCGCGACATTCAGCGCCAGGCCCAGCAGGAGGATCGCCAGCAAACGGGGCATAGGATTTATCCTTTTTGTTATGCGCCCATTACATGCCAGGGTCGAGGTCTTGTGAATGCGACCATGGATAGGAAAACCAGTACTAAAGTAGTAATTTCGGGCTTAAAGACAAGCGTCATCCCGAAGTCATGCACAGCCTCTGTGGGAGCGAGCCTGCTCGCGATAGCGGTCTACCAGTCACATTTTTACTCGCTGAACCACCGCAATCGCGAGCAGGCTCGCTCCCACAGGGGAATCCACCTACAGGGGGATTTGCATGGCCGGTTCAACTGGCCTTGCGCAACGCCGCATGCTGCGGATTGAACGTCCACACCGCCAACAGCGCGAACACCAGGGTCAAGCCCACGCACACCGCCATCGCCAGCAGATTGAACTGCTCATACAGCGCAAAGCGCACCAACTCCACGCCATGGGTGAACGGGCTGACCGCGCAGAGCCAGTACAGCCATGGGCTGGCTTCCTGCATTTTCCACAGCGGATACAGCGCCGAGGACAGGAAGAACATCGGGAAGATCACGAAATTCATCACCCCGGCGAAGTTCTCCAGTTGCCGGATGGCATTGGACAACAATAGGCCCAGGGCACTGAGCATCAGCGCTACCAACAGCAGGGCGGGCAAGGCCAGCAGCAGGCCCATGGCCGGCGGTTGGATGCCGTACAGCCAGGCGATGGCGAGAAAGGCATAGACCTGCAACAGCGAGATCAGCGACGTCGCCAGCAACTTGCTCGCCAGCAGGAACGCCCGGGGCAGGGGACTGGTGAGTAGCACGCGCATGCTGCCCATTTCCCGGTCGTAGACCATCGACAGCGAGCCCTGCATGCCATTGAACAACAGGATCATGCAGGCCAGCCCCGGCACGATGTACACCTCGTAGGGGATGTAGGTGTCGTAGGGGGCGATGATGGCGATGCCCAGTGCCGCGCGAAAACCGGCGGCGAACACCAGCAGCCACAGCAGTGGCCGGACCAGGGCGCTGAGCAGCCGGGTGCGTTGTAGCACGAAGCGTAGCCATTCACGTATGACGATGCCGCTGAAACAGTGCCAATACGCGTTCATGGCCGGGCTCCCGAAGCGGTCAAATGAGTGAAGGCCGAACCGAGGGTGCCGCCGTGTTCCTGGCTCACCGCGTCGGCCTGGCCGCTGGCGACCAGGCGGCCCTGGTGCACGATCAACAGGTCGTCGCTGGGTTGCACTTCGTCCAGCAGGTGAGTGGTCCAGAGCACGCTGATGCCTTGCTCGCTGCACAGTTGCCGGATGTGCAGGCCCAGGGCGAGGCGGCTGGCAGGATCGAGGCCGACGCTGGGTTCGTCCAGCAGCAATAGGCGTGGTTCATGGAGCAGGGCGCGGGCGATTTCCACCCGACGTCGATGCCCTCCATTGAGGTCGCGTACCCGCTCGTGGCGGCGCTCGGTCAGGTGCTGGCGGGTCAGTTCGGCATCGACGCGGGCGCTACCCTGGCGCCGGGAAAAGCCATGCAGCGCCAAGTGATAGCGCAGGTTCTGTTCGATGCTCAGGTCCAGGTCCAGGGTGCTCTGTTGGAACACCACGCCCAACTGGCGCAAGGCCGGTCGCGGAGATTTTTGCAGAGAATGGCCGCCGACGCGGATCTCGCCGCGTTGTAGGTCGTACAGGCGGGTAAGCAGGGCGATCAGCGTCGACTTGCCGGCGCCGTTGGGCCCCAGCAGCGCGGCGAAACGTCCGGCGGGCAGGCTGAAACTCATCTGCTTGAGGGCTTCGCGTGCGCCATAGGCAAAGCTCAGGTCGCTGACCTCCAGGGCGTTCATGGCGTCACCACCACACCCCACGGATAGCGCCCGACTTTCACCGACTTCAGGACTTTGCGGCTCTCTACATCGATCACCGAAACATCGCCGCTGACGCCATTGGTCGCCAGCAGTTGCTTCTGGTCCGGGGTGAACGCCAGTTGCCAGACTCGCCGGCCTACCAGCAGATAGTCCAGCACCTCGAAGGTCTTGGCGTCGATCACTGCCACATGGTTGGCCGGGCCCAGGGCGACGAACGCCAGCTTGCCGTCGGCACTGAGCTTGATGCCCACCGGCTGGACCTTGTCCGGGTGCACGCCCTTGATCTGGAAGGTCAGGGTCTTGAGCACCTGGCGCGTAGCGACGTCGAGGATGGTCAAGGTGCCGCCGATCTCCGCCGAGGCCCAGAGCTGCGTGCCGTCGCGATTGAACTCGACGAAACGCGGCCGCTGGTCCACCAGGGTGTTGTCGGCCAGGGTCTGGGTGCTGGTGTCGATCCAGTGCAACATGTTCGTGGTTTCACTGGTGTTGACCGCCCACTTGCCGTCGGGGCTGACGGCCATGCCTTCGGGCTCGACACCGACGCCGATCTGGCCCAGCACTTCGGAGGTCTGGGTGTCGATCACCGTGACCAGGGCATCGTCTTCGTTGGACACGTAGAGCCAGCGGTCGTTGGGGTGCAGGGCGAACTGCTCCGGGTCCTTGCCGGACGGCAGTTCCTTGATGATCTTGCGGGTGGCGACGTCCATCACCTGGACCCGGTCCGAGTCGCTGGCGCAGATGTACAGCAGGCGATTGTCATGGGACAGCAACAGGCCGCGGGGGCGCTGGCCGACCGGCAGGGTCTCGATGACTTCCAGGCGCTGCAGGTCGATCAGGCTCAGGCTGTTGTCTTTTTCGTTGGAGACCCAGGCGATGCTGGCGGCGGCGGGGCCGGCGGCGAGCAACGCAGCACCCAGGGCGAGGGCTTTGCATAGCAGGGTTGGGCGGAGCTGGGCCGGGTAAATCAAGGCGCGGCGCATGGCGGTTTCCTTATTGTTGTTATCGATCAGGGGTAACGGCAGCTCACTTCGGGCTGGTCATAGCCCAGGCTGTCCATTTCATTGGAAGGGTGCAGGAAGCCATCCTGGGGCGATGTGCTCACCAGTGCCCGGGGCTGGACCAAGGGAATCGGCTGGCGCAACTGGCCATTCCAGGGGCGATAGCTGAGCTTGCGACCCTTGAAACCGTCCAGTGGCAATTGGTCGCTGAGGGCCAGTTGGCGGATGGCGAACGGGTCGTCCTGGCGCAGTTTGCTCACGGCGGCGGCGATGCTGCGCACGGCGATCCAGGCGGCGAAGTCGCGGTCGTTCATCCAGCGCTCGGCCAAGGCTTCGAAGCGTTTTTGCAACTGCGCCGCGCCGTAGGTTTCGACAGTCTTGTGCCAGCCGGTGGGCGTCAGCCCTTGGGTGCCGGCCACCGGGCGCGGGTACCAGGTCTGGTAGGGCAGGTATTCGCCGAAGTCGCCGCGCTCGTCGGCCACCAGCACCACGTCGTATTCGGCGGTCTGGGTGAACAGCGGCATGTCGGCCTGGGCGCTGCGGCGCTGGTCGTTGTCGAACTGCCAGGCCTTCTCGGCGACGGTCTTCATGCCGAAGCGTTTCATGGCCCGGCGCAATGCGGCGGCGTAGGCCTGGTCCTCGGGCGTCTGGCCGACGACCAGCAAGGCCCGCTGCCATTTGCGCACGATGCTGAACTGTACCAAGGCATCGGCGAGCATGGCGCGGTCGGGCAGGCTGTGCAGCACGTTGCTCAGGCAGTTGGTGGTGCGCAGGCTGTCGTCGGGGCTGCCGGCGTTGAACAGCAGGCTATCGGGCAGGGCGGCGCTGAGCTGGCGCAGGCTGGCGGCCGGTGCGTTGACCACGAACAGCCGCAGGCCCTGGTCGTGTTGGGCGCGGGCGGCCTGGAGTAGGGCTTCGGGCGTGTCGACGCTGGCGCTTTCCAGGCGGTAGTCGTGTTTGAGGAAGCGTCCGGTACTGTTGCTGTCGATGATCGCCAGCTCAGCGCCGCGCAAGCCGGCATCGGCCGGTTCGGCGATGACATTGGAGAGCAGCGGCCCCGGGTCGGGGCGATAACCCAGGTAGCCGATGCGCACTTGCAACGGCGCGGTGTCGCCGGCGTGAGCGGTTGTCGCTGCCAGCAGAAAAACCAGGGCGTAACTGACGAGCCGGCGCATGACGTCCTCCATTGCGGGTAGCGCCAGCATAGGAAGGCCACGGCCAAGGGGAAATATGCAGAAAGTAGCGCCGGGGCAGTACCAAGGTAGTAACTCACCTTGGCGTCCGGGGTTTTAGGATGCAAGGCAATCGTCATTGACCAGGAGGGGACAGACCATGCGGATTCTCAAGACCCTGCTGCTGCCGTTCCTGTTGATTCTGAGTTTGATTGGGGTTGATCGGTTGCCTGGCAAAAAAAATGGGTGCAGCGGCCAGAAAAGCTGCGGCCATCCGGTAACCCTTGTGGGAGCGAGCCTGCTCGCGATGACGGCGTCACAGTCACCACTTCTGTCGGCTGGGCCACCGCTATCGCGAGCAGGCTCGCTCCCACAGGAGGAGTGCATCTGGCGCGGAAGGTGTGAGTTCATCCCGGCAATGGGCCGCTAACCATGTCAGCCCTCTGGCGAATCAACCTCTGGGTTTGTGCTTTGTTCGCCCTGGTCACCCTGGCCTGCGCTGTCCTGCTGTTGCACCAGGCCATGGCCGATGTGAAACGCGAATTGCAATCGGCCGAGTCGGTGGTGCATTACCTGCGCGAAACCGCCGAGCGCGACCCGGCCAGTCTCCAGCCACGGTTGACCGGCAGCCTGCGTCATGTGCGGGTGCGTTGGCTGGCCCCTGGGGAATTGTTTCCGGCGGATGAAGACGGGATAAAGGCCTGGTTCGGTCGTCGGCTGTTGGACGACGGTCCGGTGGCCCAGGTGGTGGATTTGCCGGACGGTCGCCGGGCGTGGATTGCCGTCGATCCACGGGACGAGATCGACGAGATCCTCGATTCATTGGTGCAACTGCTGTACGTCTGCGCCTTGGCGCTGTTGCTCAGCCTGTTGGTGATCCGCTGGGGAGTACGCCGGGGCATGCGTTTGCTCGATGAGTTGCTGCAGGCGCTGCGTCAGGTGTCTGCGGGGAACCTGCAGGTGCGCCTGGGCACGGAAGGTGTTCCGGAGGCGCAGCAGCTGGCGGGGCACTTCAACCGCATGACCGCCGCCCTGGCCGAGGCCCAGGCCGATAACGCCCGGCTCACCCAGGCCTTGCTGGCCGTGCAGGAGCAGGAGCGCACCCGGCTGGCCCAGACCCTGCACGACGACCTGGGTCAATACGTGGCCGGCATTCGTGCCCGTGCCTGCCTGCTGCGGCTGGTGATGGATCAGCCGCCAGCGCTGGAGCAGACCGTCAGCCAGCTTGAAGAGCATTGCGAGCATTTGCAGCAGGGGTTCCGGGCGCTGGTGCATGACTTGTACCCGGTGGTGTTACAGCATCTGCCGTTGTGCGAGGCCATCGGGCTGTTGGCCGGGCAATGGCAGGCCAGTCAAGGTATCGCCTGTCAGTTGCGCATCGACGCGGCCTTGCCGCCTTTGTCCGGGGCGGACAAGACCCACCTGTATCGCTTGTTGCAGGAAGCACTCACCAACGTTGCCCGGCATGCCGGCGCGACGCAGGTGAGGATTCGCCTGCAACATCGCGCCGGGCGCCTGCGCTTGCTGGTGCGCGACAACGGCCGCGGTGCGACACAACCTCCACGCGCCGGTGTGGGCTTGCATTCGATGTCCGAGCGGGCCCGCAGCCTCGGCGGTGAGTTGCGCGTCATCAGCCAGCCCGGTGCCGGTTGGGCGCTGGCCTTGAATATTGCTTTGGAGGCGTGATGAACATTCTCTTGGTGGATGACCATGCGGTGGTTCGGCAGGGCTACGCCAGCCTGTTACGGGTGCTGATGCCGGACCTGCAGGTCCGCGAAGCGGCCACTGGTGAAGAGGCGCTGAGCCAGGTGCAGGAGCAGGTGCCTCATCTGGTGATCATGGACTTCGGCCTGCCCGGTATCAGTGGCCTGGAAACCACCCGCCGGCTGCGCCAGCGCCTGCCGCAATTGCGGGTGTTGTTTTTCAGCATGCACGATGAGCTGCCGCTGGTGCGCCAGGCGCTGGATGCCGGCGCCGCGGGTTATCTGACCAAGAACTCGGCGCCCCAGGTGCTGGTGGAGGCGGTGCGCCGGGTGCTGGCCGGGCATGCCTACATCGAACAGTCCCTGGCCACGCAACTGGCCTGCGCCAGCTCCCGACACGATGCCGACCCGCGCCTGCAATGCATGACCCAGCGGGAACTGGAGATCTTCGTCATGCTCGCCAAGGGCACCCCGGCCCGCACCATCGCCGAACAGCTGTGCATCAGCGCCAAGACCGTGTCCAACCACCTGACGCTGCTCAAGAGCAAGTTGCAGGTCAGCTCCCATGCCGAGTTGGTGCATTTGGGGATTGATATGGGGGTGGTGCGGGTGGCCGGCTAATGTTTGATTTGAAATGCGATCACCTGTGGCGAGGGAGCTTGCTCCCGCTGGGGTGCGGAGCGCCCCCAAAACCCGGCACCTCGGTGCGTCAGGCTCATTGAGTTGACCCTATTGGGGGCTGCTTCGCACCCCAGCGGGAGCAAGCTCCCTCGCCACAGGGGCGCGACAAGCTCATCTATCCCAGGACGTCGGGCACCCGATACAGTCCTGCATATTCGCATCCTGGAAATTCCCATAATGCTGGCGAGAACCGCTCAAGTTGGCCTGTTCCAGGTTGCTCTCACCAAGCTTGGCTTCTTGCAGGTTGGCGTCGCGCAGGTCGGCGCCCTTGAGGTCGGCCTTGCTCAGCCAGGCCATTTCTAGGTCCGCGGCCTGCAAATTGGCCTCGTGCAGGCGGGCACCGGACAGGCGAGCGAATTGCAGGTAGGCCGCCGTCAGGTCGGCACGCTGGAACTGCGCACCCTGGGCGAACAAACCCCAACCCTGGATCGCCTTGAGCGTGGCACCGCTGAAGTCCGCCAGGCGCAGGTTGCTTTGTTGCAGGCTGGCACGGCTTAGGTTGGCGCCCTGTAGCTGGGCTTTCTCGAGATTGGCCAGGTCCAGTCGCGCGTGGCGCAGGTCGGCATCGCGCAGGTCGGCACCGCTGAGGTTCATCTTGCGCAGGTCCTGGTTCGCCAGTTGTGCGCCGCGCAGGTTGGCGCCGGGGCATTGGCTGGATTCGGCGATGAGACAACCGTTGATCGTCAGCGGGGTGTCAGAGTCGTCGGCATGGGCAAAGGTGCCGATGAACAGAAGCAGCAATGGCAGTGATTTCATGGCATGAACTCGGGCAAGTGTGGGAGCGGGCTTGCTCGCGAAGGCGTAGTGCCAGTCAATATCAATGCTGGTTGAACCACCGCTTTCGCGAGCAAGCCCGCTCCCACAGGGGATGGGGTGCAGGTCAGGGCTATTTCTGCGCCGTCGCCTTATCCCAACTCGGAATCTTGAACACCCAGAACGACCCACCCTGGGCCACGGGCTTGGTCAGTTCGGCCATGTCGCCGCCCCACAGCGGTACGGCGCCGCCGTAGCCGACGGTCACGCCGATGAACTGCTCGCCGTCCTGTTCCCAGGTGATGGGTGGGGAGACGATGCCGCTGCCGGTCTGGAATTTCCACAGCTCCTTGCCGGTCTTCGCATCGAAGGCCTTGAAGAAGCCGTCGCCGGTGCCGGTGAACACCAGGTTGCCCTTGGTCGCCAGCACGCCGGCCCACAGCGGCAGCGCTTCCTTGTGTTCCCACACCACTTTGCCGGTGGTGGGGTTCATCGCCCGCAGGCTGCCGACGTGATCGTCGTACATGCGCTTGATGCGGAAGCCCATGCCCAGGTAGGCCGAGCCTTTCTTGTAGTTCACTTCCTCGGTCCAGTACTCCTCCTTCCACTGGTTGCCGGGAACGTAGAACAAGCCGGTGTCCTGGCTGTAGGCCATGGGGTTCCAGTTCTTGCCGCCGAGGAAGGGCGGTGAGACTTCCACCGGCTTGCCCTTGGTTTCACCCGGCAATGGCTTGGCCGGGCGCTGGCCGGGATTTTCCACCGGGCGGCCGGTCTTCAGGTCGATGTGGCTGGCCCAGGTGATGTTGTCGACGAACGGGAAAGCGTTCTGCAACTTGCCGTTGTTACGGTCCACCACGTAGAAGAAACCGTTGCGGTCGGCGTGGGCGGTGGCCTTGACCACCTTGCCATCCTTGTCCTTGTAGTCGAACAGCACCAGCTCGTTGTTGCCGGAGAAATCCCAGGCGTCGTTGGGCGTGTGTTGGTAGAACCACTTCACCTCGCCGGTGCTTGGGTCGACGCCGACCTGGCCGGAGGTGTAGAGGCTGTCGTAATCATGGGGGTTGCCGTCCTTGGACGTGCGCGCCCAGGTGTTCCATGGGCCGGGGTTGCCCGCGCCGACGATGATGGTGTTGGTCTCGGGATCGAAACTGGCGCTCTGCCAAGGTGCGCCGCCGCCGTGGCTCCAGGCTTCGACCTTGCCGGTTTCAGTGGTCTTGTCGTCAGGCCAGGAGGGCGCCTTGACGTCGCCGGTCGGCGTGCTGTCCTTGCCGTTGAGGCGGCCCATGTGGCCTTCGACGAACGGGCGCATCCAGACTTCTTCACCGGTCTCCGGGTCGCGGGCGAACAGTTGCCCGACCACACCGAACTCGTCGCCGGAACTGCCGTGAATCAGCAGGACCTTGCCACTGGTCTTGTCCTTGATCAGCACCGGGGCGCCGGTCATGGTGTAGCCGCCGGCGTGATCGCCGAACTTCTTGTTCCACACCACCTTGCCGGTGTTTTTATCCAGGGCGACCACCCGCGCGTCCAGGGTGCCGAAGTAGATCTTGTCGCCGTAGATGGCCGCGCCGCGGTTGACCACGTCGCAGCACGGGCGAATGTTGTCCGGCAGGCGGTGGTTGTAGGTCCACAGGCGCTTGCCGGTCTTGGCGTCGAGGGCGAACACCCGCGAGTACGAACCGGTGACGTACACCACGCCGTCGCTGACGATGGCCTGGGATTCCTGGCCGCGCTGCTTCTCGTCGCCGAATGAGTAGGACCAGGCCGGGGTCAGCTTGAACACGTTCTTGTCGTTGACCTGGGCCAGCGGGCTCCAGCGCTGGGCGTTGGTGCCCATGCCGTATTGCAGCACGTCCTTCGTGGTCAGGTGGTCGTTGGCAATGTCTTCCCAACTGACCCCTGGCGCTGCGGCGCTGGCCAAGGGGCTCAGCGACAGACTGCCGGCCAGCAGCAAGGCAACGGTCAGGGAGGAGAGGGCGGGTAGCGTTTTTATTCTCATGGTGGCAGTTCCCAGTGAAAGGTTTTGGTCTGGCTAGTGGCCTGTGTGGCTAATTCGTGCACTCAACTTCGGCGCCAGAACTTGCCAGTCTGCGTTGCCATTCCTCGCCGTAGCGGGCTACGACTCGTCATGGCGCCTTGCCTGGCAAGCCCTGGCACTCGAATTTGAGTACCCGAATTAACCGTACAGGCCACTAGGTTGGGTTGCGCCGGGGCCCGCCGATACGGAAAAAGTCCCGCCTTTGCCGGGAAAATTTCCCAAACCGCCTGTCTTTGCGACTTGCGTCGGATGGCCTGCTACCAAGGAACTAGACCCCGACCACCAAAGCAGCATTCGGCTGGCGACGCAGGGTTCCTAAGATGACGGCACGGCCTCTGCCAAGAGGTCTTGCGTGCAATCCAGAGGGCATAACAATGACAACAAAACGCAACGCCATCATCGCTACCGCATTACTGATGGGGCTGACCGGCGCAGGCTCCGCATGGGCCCATGGCAACGTAGTGCCCCAAGCAGTGGAAACCAAGGGCCTGACCCCGATCAAGGACACCAACCTGCCGTTGGACGCCGATGGGTGGGCTGCCCAGAATCCGTACCGCAATGCCCCCGAGCGTGAAAAAGCCGTGGAGATCGGTGCCTCGGCCTACAACCAGAACTGCGCGGCCTGCCATGGCCTGGAGGCCAAGTCCGGCGGGATCGCCCCGGACCTGCGCATGCTCGACGCCGCGGAAGCCGGCGATGAGTGGTTCGTCGAACGCGTGCGCCACGGTGCGGTGCGCGACGGCCGGGTCTACATGCCGAAAATGGCCGACTACCTGAGCCAGGAAGCGTTATGGGCGGTGCGCACCTACCTCGACAGCGTGCACGTCGAGGAGTGATCGCCATGCGCCTGTTCGCGTGGGTGATGTGCAGCGTGCTGCTGTGTGGCCAAGTGGTGCAGGCGCAGGTGCGCAGCTACGATCAGATGATCGCCGCCGGGGAGTTGAAGGTGGCGGTCTACAAGGATTTCGCTCCCTACAGTTTTGAAGACCAGGGCCAGCCCCGGGGTGTCGATGTTGAATTGGCGCAAGCCCTGGCCAAGGCCATGGGCGTGCGCCTGAAACTGATGTGGGCGCCACCCGGCGAGAAGCTCGATGATGATCTGCGCGACTACATCTGGCGCAGCAGCCCGTTGCACGACCGGCAATTGGCCGACCTGATGATGCGGGTGCCGTACGATCACGATTACGTGCAAAGGCGTAACGACATCGGGGAGCTGGAAAACGCCCAGGTGGTGATGTTCGGTCCCTATCAGCAAGAATGCTGGCAGGTGGCGTACGACCGTCGCCGGCTGGATTCGGTGGGCAGTGTCGCGGTGTTCCAGCAACACCCCATCGGGGCAGAGGTCGACAGCGTGCCGTCGTTCTATCTGACCTCGGTGTTCAACGGCATGCTCAGCGCCAAGACCCGCCATTACCCCAGCGTCGCCAAAGCCTTTGGGGCCATGCAGGCCGGTGAGATCGACGCCGTCATGGCCATGCGCGGGGAAGTCGATTGGCAAGTGCATGAGGCGGCCGATCCGCAACTGGCACTGGCGGAAAATGCCTATCCGAACATGGGCAAGCAACGCTGGGAGATCGGTATGGCGGTGCATGAAAGCAACCGTCAGTTGGCCTATGCGGTAGAAGAGGCGCTGGAAGGCTTGATCCGTGACGGCAGCCTCAAGGCGATGTATGCCCGCTATGGCCTGCGCTACGAAGTCCCGGAAATGTACCAATAGGAGCGCAGGGATGAACTGGCGAGCGTATGGCCTGCTGTTGTGGTGCCTGCCGTGGCTGGCGATGGCGATCGAGCCGGGGAAGGATCCGGTGCCGTCAGTGATGTGGGCCTTTTATCACAAGCAATTGCTGGGGGACGCGCCGTTCGTGTTCGACGATCGGGTGCGGCTGCTGGCGCCACCCTTTGCCGAGGACGCGCGCCAGGTGCCACTGGAAATCGATGCCCGGGCCTTTTCCGGCGACGTCGTACGGGTGCTGGCCTGGGCCGAGCTGAACCCATTGCCGAAAATCGTCGACTTCCAACCGGGGGAGCGGGTGCTGCCCTGGCTGTCGGTCCGTATTCGCATCGAGCAAGCCACGCCGTTGCGCGCCGCCGTGCAGACCCGTGATGGCCTGTGGCACGTCGGTTCGACGCTGATCGATGCAGCCGGTGGCGGCTGCACTGCGCCCAGCGTGGTGCGCACCCAGCCGGGCTGGGAGGAACATCTGGGCGAGGTGCTGGGCGGTCGTTATCCGCGAGGTGATTCGAGTCGCCTGCGCCTGCAAATTGCTCATCCAATGGACAATGGCCTGGTGAGCGGCATCCCGGAGTTTTTCCTTAATCAGGCGCAACTGCTGGACGCCGACGGTCAGGTGTTGGCGCGCCTGGAGCTGTTCCCGGCGGTCAGCGAAAACCCCAACCTGGGCTTCGATATCCAAGGCCCGGGACAGACCCGCCTGGTGCTGCGCGACAACAGCGGCAACACGTTCGAGGCGGCCATTCCCTGACCAGAAGGAGCGCGCCATGCGCTGGCTGTTACTGCTTTGTCTTGGCCTGTGCCTGCCGGCATGGTCCGCCACCGATTATTCGCTCAAGCCCCGGCAGATCGCCGCAGGCACCTGGCTGCTGGAAGGCAGCACCGAGAACTTTGCCAAGGCCAATGGCGGCAACATCGTCAATACGGCGTTCATCGTCACCGAGGCCGGCGTGGTGGTGATCGACACCGGGCCGTCGAAACGCTACGGCGAGGCGCTGCGCCAGGCCATTGCCGCGACCACCGACAAGCCGGTCATCCAGGTCTTGCTGACCCATCATCATCCTGACCATGTACTGGGCAACCAGGCTTTCAGCGACGTGCCCATCGGCGCGCTGCCCGGCACCACCGACCTGCTACGGCAACAGGGTGATGCGCTGGCGGAGAACATGTACCGGCTGGTGGGCGACTGGATGCGCGGTACCGAGGTGGTATTGCCAAGCCAGGCGCTGGCGGCGGGGGCGCTGACGGTGGGCGATCATTCGTTGCGTCTGCTGGCATTGGCCGGGCACACCGGCGCGGACCTGGCGATCCTGGATGAAACCACTGGCGTGCTGTTCGCCGGAGACCTGGTGTTCTACGAGCGGGCCCTGACCACCCCCAACAGCCCGGGACTCGATGTATGGCTCAAGGACCTGGACACCTTGCAGGCCTTGCCTTGGAAGCAGATCGTGCCCGGCCATGGACCGGTCGCGAGCGACGCCCGGCCCTTTGCGCAGATGCGCGATTACCTGGGCTGGCTCGATCAACTGATGCGCGACGGCGCGGCCCGGGGCGATGACATGGCCGAGATGATCCGCAACCCCATCCCCGAGCGCTTCGCGGGGATCAGCCTGAGCCGGTATGAGTTGATTCGCAGTGTCAGCCATCTCTACCCACGCTACGAGCGGGTGGGGATGAAGCGGGTGGACACCCACGACCCTGACTGAGTACACCTCCCCGTGGCGAGGGAGCTTGCTCCCGCTGGGCTGCGCAGCAGCCCCTATGTCAGTCAACCTGGCTATGGATGTTGGCTGGGCTATCTTTAGGGCCGCTGCGCGCCCCAGCGGGAGCAAGCTCCCTCGCCACAGAGGCGTCCGCTTACTCCACATGTACCAAGGAACTAGAAAACTCAACACAGCGGGCAATTGTTGGCGAGGGCCCCGAGCCCAAGAATCTGTGGCAGACCGGGAAAATTTCCCGGGTATAACAATAACCGCAGAGGTAGCCGTCATGACTCATCCCGCACGTCGCCAACCCTTCGCCGTGAGCCTGCTGCTCAGTGCCATGCTGCTGTCAGGTTCGGCCTTGGCCGCCGTGACCGATCAGGAAATTCTCCAGGACCCGAAAAACCCGCAGCAGATTGTGACCAACGGCCTGGGCGTCCAGGGCCAGCGCTACAGCCCGCTCGACAGTCTCAATGTCAATAACATCAAGGATTTGCGCCCGGTCTGGGCGTTCTCCTTCGGTGGCGAAAAGCAGCGTGGCCAGCAGGCCCAGCCGATGATCAAGGACGGGGTGATGTACCTCACCGGTTCCTATTCGCGGGTATTCGCGGTGGATGCGCGCACTGGTAAGAAACTATGGCAATACGATGCGCGCCTGCCCGATGACATCCGCCCTTGCTGCGACGTGATCAACCGTGGCGTTGCGCTGTATGGCGACCTGGTGTTCTTCGGCACCCTCGACGCCAAGCTGGTGGCCCTGAACAAGGACACCGGCAAAGTGGTGTGGAGCAAGAAAGTGGCCGACCACAAGGAAGGCTATTCCATCAGCGCCGCGCCCATGGTCGTGAATGGCAAGCTGATTACCGGTGTGGCCGGTGGCGAGTTCGGCGTGGTCGGCCAGATCAGCGCCTACGATCCGAAGAATGGCGAACTGCTGTGGACCCGCCCGACGGTGGAAGGCCACATGGGCTACGTCTACAAGGATGGCAAGGCCGTGGAGAACGGTATTTCCGGTGGCGAGGCGGGCAAGACCTGGCCGGGCGATCTCTGGAAAACCGGCGGCGCGGCGCCTTGGCTGGGCGGCTACTACGACCCGGAAACCAACCTGCTGCTGTTCGGCACCGGCAACCCGGCTCCGTGGAATTCCCACCTGCGTCCTGGTGACAACCTCTATTCGTCGTCGCGCCTGGCCCTGAACCCGGACGACGGCACCATCAAGTGGCACTTCCAGAGCACGCCTCACGACGGCTGGGACTATGACGGCGTCAATGAACTGATTTCGTTCAACTACAAGGAAGGCGGCAAGGACATCAAGGCTGCGGCAACGGCCGACCGGAACGGCTTCTTCTACGTGCTCGACCGCACCAACGGTAAGTTCATCCGCGGCTTCCCGTTTGTCGACAAGATCACCTGGGCCACTGGCTTGGACAAGGACGGGCGGCCGATCTATAACGAGGCCAGCCGTCCGGGCGCACCGGGCAGCGAAGCCAAGGGCAGTTCGGTATTCGTCGCACCGGCCTTCCTCGGGGCAAAAAACTGGATGCCCATGGCCTACAACCAAGACACGGGGCTGTTCTACGTGCCGTCCAACGAATGGGGCATGGACATCTGGAACGAAGGCATCGCCTACAAGAAAGGCGCGGCGTTCCTCGGGGCTGGGTTCACCATCAAGCCGCTGAACGAGGATTACATCGGCGTGCTGCGGGCCATCGACCCCAAGACCGGCAAGGAAGTCTGGCGCCACAAGAACTACGCGCCACTGTGGGGCGGCGTCCTGACTACCAAGGGCAACCTGGTGTTCACCGGCACGCCTGAAGGGTTCCTGCAGGCGTTCAACGCCAAGACCGGTGAAAAGGTCTGGGAATTCCAGACCGGCTCCGGCGTGCTTGGCTCGCCCATCACTTGGGAAATGGACGGTGAGCAATATGTCTCCGTGGTTTCCGGCTGGGGCGGTGCGGTGCCGCTGTGGGGTGGCGAGGTGGCCAAGCGCGTGAAGGACTTCAACCAGGGCGGCATGCTCTGGACCTTCAAGTTGCCGAAAGAGCTGGTGGCTAAACGCTAAGTAACTATCGAGCCGGACATTGTCCTTGTGGTGACGGCTCTGTGGGAGCAAAGCTTGCTCGCGATGCAGTCGCCTCGGTTCCCTGGTAGACCGCGTCGCCTTCATCGCGGGCAAGCCTTGCTCCCACAGACGTTTCGCCAAATATCTTCGCCCCAATGCTTGAAACCTACGACCAAATAACGAGAGAGCCCCCTGCCAATGACGCATTCGTCCACGGCACGGGGCTCTCTACCATCGGCCTATCGCCTGTCCCGTGACAGGCATCGACCAGGCAGAGGCCCCACCATGATCTACGCACAACCCGGAACCCCAGGCGCCGTCGTTTCCTTCAAACCGCGCTATGGCAATTTCATCGGCGGCGAATTCGTCGCACCGGTCAATGGCGAATACTTCACCAACACGTCCCCGGTCAACGGCGAAGTCATTGCCGAATTCCCACGCTCCAGCGCCGCCGACATCGACAAGGCACTGGACGCCGCCCATGCCGCAGCCGATGCCTGGGGCAAGACCTCGGTGCAGGACCGTTCCCTGGCGCTGTTGAAAATCGCCGACCGCATCGAGCAGAACCTGGAAGTCCTCGCCGTCAGCGAGACCTGGGACAACGGCAAGGCCGTGCGCGAGACCCTCAATGCCGACGTGCCGCTGGCGGCCGACCATTTCCGTTACTTCGCTGGCTGCATCCGCGCCCAAGAGGGTGGGGCGGCCGAGATCAACGAACTGACCACCGCTTATCATTTCCACGAGCCGCTGGGCGTGGTCGGGCAGATCATCCCGTGGAACTTCCCGCTGCTGATGGCCGCTTGGAAACTCGCCCCGGCCCTGGCCGCCGGTAACTGCATCGTGCTCAAGCCAGCCGAACAAACGCCGCTGTCGATCATGGTCTTCGCGGAACTGATCGCCGACCTGTTGCCACCCGGTGTGTTGAACATCGTCCATGGTTTCGGCCGCGAAGCCGGTGAAGCCCTGGCCACCAGCAAGCGCATCGCCAAGATCGCCTTCACCGGTTCCACCCCGGTGGGTTCGCACATCATGAAGTGCGCGGCGGAGAACATCATCCCGTCCACCGTGGAACTGGGCGGCAAGTCGCCGAACATCTTCTTCGAAGACATCATGCAGGCCGAGCCGGCCTTTATCGAAAAGGCGGCTGAAGGCCTGGTGCTGGCGTTTTTCAACCAGGGCGAAGTCTGTACCTGCCCATCGCGCGCCTTGGTACAAGAGTCGATCTACGTGCCGTTCATTGCCGAGGTGATGAAAAAGATCGCCAAGATCAAGCGCGGCAACCCGCTGGACACCGAGACCATGGTCGGCGCCCAGGCGTCCGAGCAGCAATTTGACAAGATCCTGTCGTACCTTGAGATTGCCCAGCAAGAAGGCGCCGAGCTGCTCACCGGCGGTGCTGCCGAGCGACTCGAGGGTGATTTGTCCAGCGGCTATTACATCCAGCCGACCCTGCTCAAGGGCCACAACAAAATGCGCGTGTTCCAGGAAGAAATCTTCGGCCCGGTGGTGGGCGTGACCACCTTCAAGGACGAAGCCGAAGCCCTGGCCATCGCCAACGACACCGAGTTCGGCCTCGGTGCCGGCCTGTGGACTCGCGACATCAACCGCGCCTACCGCATGGGCCGGGCGATCAAGGCCGGTCGCGTCTGGACCAACTGCTACCACCTATACCCGGCGCACGCCGCGTTCGGTGGCTACAAGAAGTCCGGCGTCGGGCGTGAAACCCACAAAATGATGCTCGACCACTACCAGCAGACCAAGAACCTGCTGGTGAGCTACGACATCAATCCGTTGGGCTTTTTCTAACCCTGGGAGATAGCAAGCAGGGCAGTTGTGGTGATCCCTGTGGCGAGGGAGCTTGCTCCCGCTGGGCCGCGAAGCGGCCCTTTCCTTGGTGCCCACACTGATTGTGTGGCTGCAATTTTGGGGCTGCTGCGCAGCCCAGCGGGAGCAAGCTCCCTCGCCACAAGTGCTCGCTGTTCCAGTAGTACCAACGCACCCCACCCACCGCTTCGAAAGTAGCATTCGAGCCCCAGGCGCGGCGTGCATTAATGACCTTGCCGGAATCGCCCGGTACAAGAAGAGGAAAGACCCATGTGGACTAAACCCGCGTACACCGACCTGCGTATCGGCTTTGAAGTGACGATGTACTTCGCCAACCGATGAGTGCCGGCCCGGCCTGACGGGTTCAGGTCGGGTTACCCCATTGGTCTGATTGCAATCACGGTGGGATGCTTTAGGCTCAAGGTATCCCAAGACAATAACAACAGGCTTACCGATGAGCCACGTACCTGAAAAGATGAGCCTCAGCCCACTGCGCAAGTTCGTTTCCCCTGAAATCATGTTCGGTGCCGGTTGTCGGCACAATGTCGGCAATTACGCCAAGACCTTCGGCGCACGCAAAGTGCTGATCGTCACCGATCCCGGGGTCATCGCCGCCGGTTGGGTGGCGGACGTCGAAGCCAGTCTCCAGGCCCAAGGTATCGATTACTGCATCTACAGCGCGGTCTCGCCCAATCCGCGAGTCGAGGAAGTGATGCTCGGCGCCGACCTGTACCGGGAAAACCATTGCGATGTCATCGTCGCGGTGGGTGGTGGCAGCCCGATGGATTGCGGCAAAGGCATCGGCATTGTCGTCGCCCACGGCCGCAACATCCTCGAGTTCGAAGGCGTCGATACCCTGCATGTGCCCAGCCCGCCGCTGATCCTGATCCCCACCACGGCGGGGACGTCGGCGGATGTGTCGCAGTTCGTGATCATCTCCAACCAGCAAGAACGCATGAAATTTTCCATCGTCAGCAAGGCGGCGGTGCCGGACGTGTCGTTGATCGACCCGGAAACCACCTTGAGCATGGACCCGTTCCTCTCCGCCTGTACCGGCATCGACGCCCTGGTGCATGCCATCGAGGCCTTCGTATCCACCGGCCACGGCCCGTTGACCGACCCCCATGCGCTGGAAGCCATGCGCCTGATCAACAACAACCTGGTGCAGATGATCGCCAACCCGGCGGACATTGCCCTGCGGGAAAAAATCATGCTGGGCAGCATGCAGGCCGGGCTGGCGTTCTCCAACGCGATCCTCGGGGCGGTGCATGCGATGTCCCACAGCCTGGGCGGATTCCTCGATTTGCCCCATGGCTTGTGTAACGCGGTGCTGGTGGAGCATGTGGTGGCGTTCAACTACAACTCGGCACCGGAGCGTTTCAAGGTGATTGCCGAGACCCTGGGCATCGATTGCCGGGGGCTCAACCACCGACAGATCCGCGGCCGGCTGGTGGAGCACCTGATTGCCCTCAAGCGCACCATCGGTTTCCACGAGACCCTGGGCCTGCACGGTGTCAGCACGTCGGACATTCCGTTCCTGTCGCAACACGCGATGCACGACCCGTGCATCCTCACCAATCCTCGGGAGTCGAGCCAGCGGGATGTCGAGGTCGTCTATGGCGAAGCCCTCTGACGAGCAGCAAAAAGCCCTGGCCGGGCTGCTGGGGCTGGGCAATCACTCGACGCGCAAGAGTCACTACCCGGAACTGACGGCCCGTCTCGATGAGCTGGAACAGGCCCGCAAACACCTGCAACAACTCAATGACCAACTCGAGCAACGGGTGGCCGAGCGCACCGATGCGTTGCTGGAAGCCAACCACAACCTGAAGCAGCAGATTGCCCAGCGCGAGCAGGTAGAGCAGCAATTGCGCGATGCCCGGGATGTTGCCCAGGCTGCCAACCGCAGCAAGGACAAGTACCTGGCCGCCGCCAGTCATGATCTGTTGCAGCCTCTCAACGCGGCGCGCCTGCTGATCGCGACGTTGCGTGAGCGCCAATTGCCTGCCGCCGAGCACGTGCTGGTGGAACGCACTCATCAAGCGCTTGAAGGGGCCGAAGACCTGCTCACTGACCTGCTGGACATTTCCCGGCTCGACCAGGCCGCCGTCAAGCCCGACCTGGCGCCGTATCGGCTGGATGAGCTGCTGGGGCCGCTGGTGTCAGAGTTTCAATCGGTGGCCGGTGCCGCCGGGTTGGAGCTGCGGGTACGGTTTGGCGACGAAGCGGTGCTGACCGACCTGCGATTGATCAGCCGTATCCTGCGCAACCTGCTGAGCAATGCCTGCCGCTACACCAATCAAGGCGGCATTCTCTTGGCGGCCCGACGTCGGGGAGGGCGCTTGAGCCTGGAAGTCTGGGACACGGGGCGGGGCATCGCGGCTGATTGCCTGGAGTCGATTTTTCTCGAATTCAACCAACTGGACGTCGGTCGGGCGGCGGATCGCAAAGGTGTGGGCCTGGGGTTGGCGATTGTCGAACGCATTGCCCATATCCTCGGCTACCGGGTACAGGTGCGTTCGCGACCGGGGCGGGGCTCGGTGTTCAGCATCGAGGTGCCGCTGTCCAGTGAGAAACCACTGCCCGTGTCCCAGGCCCCGGCCCAGGCGGTCGCTGGCAACCCGCTGCCAGGGCGGCGTTTGTTGGTGATCGACAACGAACTGAGCATCTTGCAAAGCATGGCCGCGCTGTTGGGGCAATGGGGCTGCGAGGTGTTGACCGCCACCGACGAGGCGGGCGCCCTGGACGTGCTGCAAGACCGTGCGCCGGAGCTGATCCTGGCGGATTTCCACCTGGATCATGGGATCGTGGGCTGTGAAGTGGTCAAGCACCTGCGTGAGCATTTCCACCAGGCGATCCCGGCAGTGATCATCACTGCCGACCGCAGCGACCAGTGCCGCCGCGCCCTGCGCAAGCTGGATGCACCGCTGCTCAACAAACCGGTCAAGCCTGGCAAGTTGCGGGCGGTGTTGAGTCAGATGCTCGGATAGGTTGGCGCTGTAAAGGCTCTAGGAGTTGCGTAGGAGCTGCGGAGCTGTCGAGTGCAACGAGGCTGCGATCTTTTGATTCATCCGCTTGAGACTCAAGCGGCCATGGCAAGATCGCAGCCTCGTTGCACTCGTCAGCTCCTACACGGGTCACGCACAGTTCCTACGCGAATGGTTACCAGGGCCATTAAAATGCCGTCATTTGGTCGGCGTTTTTGCCCGGAATGTAAAAAGACGCTTCGATCTGTTTATTTCCTTATGTAAACTCCCCCCGCTGCGACAATCGGGCACGGCCACGCCAGGCCCGATGAACACCGTTTGCAGCGTCCCTCACCCCAGCTGAAGCCAAGACCTACAAGAAGTCAGCGCCGGAGAGACATAAACGAGAGGCCGACGAATGTGCTCGGCCCTGTAGGTCCATCCTCCGGTCCGTCTCGATCCATCCCCCAGCATTGCTGGCCGTGGATGTGATTTATCCTCGAACAGGACCGGTGGACGGAATGGCGTTCATCCTAGGGATACACACATGTTGAAGAAAACACACACGGCGCTACTGGGCCTGGCGATGGCGATGGGTCTTGCGACCACGCACGCCGCCGAGCCAAAAAAAGTGGATGTCTTGCTCATTGGTGGGGGCATCATGAGCTCGACTCTCGGCGTCTGGCTCAATGAGCTGGAGCCGGGCTGGACCATGGAAATGGTCGAGCGCCTGGACGGTGTTGCCGAAGAGAGTTCCAACGGTTGGAACAATGCCGGTACCGGTCACTCTGCACTGGCCGAGCTGAACTACACGCCGGAAGACAAGAATGGCAAGGTCGAGATCGTCAAGGCCATCGAGATCAACGAAGCGTTCCAGATCTCCCGTCAGTTCTGGTCCTGGCAGGTCAAGAACGGTGTGCTGAAGAACCCGCGCTCGTTCATTAACTCCACGCCGCACATGAGCTTCGTCTGGGGTGATGACAACATCGCGTTCCTGAAGAAGCGCTACGAAGCGCTCCAGGCCAGCCCGTTGTTCGCCGGCATGCAGTATTCCGAAGACCCTGCGCAGATCAGCAAGTGGGTTCCGCTGATGATGCAAGGGCGTGACCCGAGCCAGAAAGTCGCGGCCACTTGGAGCCCGTTGGGTACCGACGTGAACTTCGGCGAAATCACCCGCCAATTCGCGACTTATCTGCAAACCAAGCCGAACTTCTCCCTCAAGCTGTCCAGCGAAGTGGAAGAGATCACCCGTAACGAAGACGGCACCTGGCGCGTTTCGTACAAGAACCTGAAAGACGGTACCGAAACCGAGACCGACGCCAAGTTCGTGTTCATCGGCGCTGGCGGCGGTGCGTTGCACCTGTTGCAGAAGTCCGACATCCCTGAAGCGCGTGAATACGCCGGTTTCCCGGTGGGTGGTTCGTTCCTGGTCACCGAAAACCCAACCGTCGCCCAGTTGCACCTGGCGAAGGCGTATGGCAAGGCTTCGGTGGGCGCACCGCCGATGTCGGTTCCGCACCTGGACACCCGTGTGCTCGATGGCAAGCGCGTGATCCTGTTTGGCCCGTTCGCAACGTTCTCCACCAAGTTCCTGAAGAACGGCTCGTATTTCGACCTGTTGACCAGCACCACCACCCACAACGTGTGGCCGATGACCAAGGTCGGTATCGAACAGTACCCACTGGTCGAATACCTGGCCGGCCAGTTGATGCTGTCGGATGAGGATCGCTTCAACGCCCTGAAAGAGTACTTCCCGGACGCCAAGCAAGAAGACTGGCGCCTGTGGCAGGCCGGCCAGCGCGTGCAGATCATCAAGCGTGACGAAGAGAAGGGCGGCGTGCTGAAACTCGGCACCGAAGTGGTTGCCTCCCAGGACGGCAGCATTGCCGGCCTGCTGGGTGCTTCGCCAGGCGCCTCGACTGCCGCACCGATCATGCTGACCGTGCTTGAGAAGGTCTTCAAGGACAAGGTCGCCAGCCCGGCCTGGCAGGAAAAACTGCGCCAGATCGTGCCAAGCTACGGTACCAAGCTCAACGAAAGCCCTGAGCGCGTAGCCCAGGAATGGGCCTACACCAGCGAAGTCCTGCAACTGGACACACCGCCGGTGATCGGCAAGCCTGGCGCCCCCGTGGCACCGGCCAAGCCGGGCGCTGCCCCGGAAGCCAACCCAGCGGCCGACATGGCGCTGTAAGCCGGACGCTGTCTGGTGAGGTACAAGAACGCTGCGCATTGGGCGTAATGCTGTTCACTTAAGGATACGGCGCTTTTTCCGAGGGAGGGGAAGGCGCCGTTTTCTTTGGTGTTGGTTTGGGTTGGATTGGGTTGGGTTGGATTGGATTGGATTGGGTACATATCCGTTGCTGCGGTTACGGCGGCTTAGGGTTCCGCTCTTACAGCGGGTCACTTTTGGAAGAGCGCCAAAAGTAACCAAAAACGCTTTGCCCCACCACTTGGCACCTCGCTTAGGCTCGGTGTGCCCTCACTCCGGCATTGCTCCGTGGGCCGCCGCGAAGGGCCATCCATGGCCCAGCGCGGCTACCTCGGCATCCATGCCGAGGTGCCCACTGCGCAATACCTGCGTTCGGCCATCGTGGTTAACGGGGCGCCCCAGATCAAGATCAAGATCAAGATCAAAAGCGAGGCGGCCTGACAGCCGGCCTGGTTCTCCCGGCCATACATCCGTCTGATCTGTGGGAGCAAAGCTTGCTCGCGAGGCGGCCTGGCAGCCGGCCTATCTCTCCGGCCGTACCCGATCTTATTGTGGGAGCGAGCTTGCTCGCGATAGCGGTGTGTCAGTCAATATTTGAATTGAATGATGAATTGCAATCGCCCCCCGGGAGAAACGCGGTCTCACCAAGAGCCAGGTCGGCTGTTAGGCCGCCTCGCGGTGGACGTTGATCTCGGCGCCCCGTTAACCACGCTGGCCGAACGCAGGCATTGCGCAGTGGGCATCCCGGCATGGATGCTGGGATAGCCGCGCTGGGCCATGGATGGCCCTTCGCGGCGGGCCCACGGAGCAATGCCGGAATGAGGGCACACCGAGCCTAAGCGAGGTGCCGAGTGGTGGGGCAAAGCGTTTTTGGTTACTTTTGGCGCTCTTCCAAAAGTGACCCGCTGTAAGAGGGTGTTTACAAAACTAGGCAGTCATTCTGCGTAGCAGCATTCTGCCCTGAGCCAGCCATACCCACGCCTCAGCGACTCGTGGTAGCCGATCGTAATGAACCGCAAGGCGTCTCGCCCTGTCAT
>NZ_JAGDEZ010000005.1:89015-257284 GCF_017498305.1 Pseudomonas sp. OA65 | reverse complement strand
TCCCGAACTCAGCAGTGAAACGATGCATCGCCGATGGTAGTGTGGGGTTTCCCCATGTGAGAGTAGGTCATCGTCAAGATTAAATTCCGAAACCCCTATCTGCTGATGCAGGTAGGGGTTTTGTTTTGCCCGCAGGAAAGTTCTTACGACAAGCTCGGACAGCTCCCGGCTGTCACGGTCCCCCGACAGTGCTAAGGTTCTGCCCTAGCTTTTGCATTTTCAAGGATGCCTTTCATGCCGGACGCAACGTCCCTCAGCTCAGCGTTCATGGTGGTTCACGGGAATCGCCTGGATGAATTGCGCAGCCTGGTGATCAGCCTGATGCGGCGCTATCCACTGGCCCCTCTTGAAAATGAAATTGCACTGGTGCAAAGCAACGGTATTGCCCAATGGCTCAAGCTCGCGCTGGCTGAGGACCCTGAAGACGATGACTCCGGCGGCTGCGGTATCGCGGCGGCTATTGATGTGCAATTGCCAGGCAGCTTCATGTGGCAGCTCTATCGAACGGTCCTGGGGCGCGATGAGATTCCGGCCAAGTCGCTGTTGGACAAGGCTCCGCTAACCTGGCGCCTGATGCGCCTGCTGCCGCAACTGATCGAGCAGCCGCATTTCGAACCTCTGCGACGATTCCTGACCCACGACACCGACTTGCGCAAGCGCTATCAACTGTCCGAGCGCCTTGCCGATCTGTTCGACCAATACCAGGTGTACCGGGCCGACTGGCTCGAGGACTGGGCTGAGGGTCGACACCAGACCCGAAATGTCCGAGGCGAAATCAAGCCGCTCGCGCCGGCGAATTGCTGGCAAGCGGAACTGTGGCGAGCCTTGTTGCTGGATGTGGGGGAACAAGGCATGGCGCAAAGTCGCGCAGGCGTTCACCAGCGCTACATCGAACGTATCAACAACCTGGAAGCAGCTCCGAAAGGCTTGCCCGCGCGAGTCATCGTGTTCGGTATTTCTTCGTTGCCTGCCCAAGTCCTCGAGGCGCTCGCGGGTCTTTCCCGGTTCAGCCAGGTTCTGCTGTGCGTGCATAATCCGTGTCGCCACCATTGGGCGGACATCGTTGCCGACAAGGACTTGCTACGTCATCAATATAAGCGCCAGGCACGCAAGGCTGGCATGCCTGTCGCCCTCGATCCGCAAACCCTGCATCAACATGCCCATCCCTTATTGGCCGCCTGGGGCAAGCAGGGGCGCGACTATATCAACCTGCTCGACAGCTACGATGATCCCAACAGCTATCGCGCGGTATTTCGCGATGGGCGCGTCGACCTGTTCACTGACGGGACCCCGACGACCCTTCTCAGCCAGTTGCAGGATGACATCCTGGAACTCCGCCCCCTGAATGAAACCCGGGAACACTGGCCTGTCGTCGACACGGAACGAGACGGCTCGATTCGTTTTCATGTGGCCCACGGCGCCCAGCGTGAAGTGGAAATTCTCCATGACCAATTGCTGGCCCATTTCAGTGCGGATTCGACACTGCGCCCACGGGATATCATCGTCATGGTCCCGGACATCGACAGTTATGCGCCGCACATTCGCGCGGTGTTCGGCCAGCTCGACAGGAGCGACCCGCGTTTCATTCCATTCACGCTGACCGACCAGGGCCAGCGCGGACGTGATCCACTGCTGATCGCCGTCGAGCATTTGCTCAAGCTGCCGGACAGTCGTTTCCCAGTCAGCGAAATCCTCGATCTGCTGGATGTCCCGGCGTTGCGCGAACGGTTTGGTATCGATGAAGCCGACCTGACGACATTGCATCGATGGATCGAAGGGGCGGGGATTCGCTGGGGAATGAGTGCCGAACACCGCGCCGGGTTGGGCTTGCCTGCGGAGCTTGAGCAGAACAGCTGGCATTTCGGCTTGCGGCGCATGTTGCTGGGGTACGCCGTCGGCAGCTCGCAGGCCTATGACGGCATCGAGCCCTATGACGAGATAGGTGGCCTGGACGCGGCGTTGATCGGTCCGCTGGTTGCTTTGCTGGATGCATTGGAAGTCGCCCACCAGGAACTCACCCAGCCAGCATCGCCGCAGCAATGGGGTTCGCGCCTGCACGATCTGATGCGGTTGTTTTTCCAGGCGAGTAACGAGCATGACGACTATCTGCTGGCCCAACTCGAGGATTTGCGTGAAACCTGGCTGGAAACCTGTGAGTCGGTAGGGCTGCACGATGAATTACCGCTGACGGTGGTGCGTGAAGCGTGGTTGGCCGGGCTGGATCAAGGGCGGCTGTCCCAACGATTCCTGGCCGGAGCCGTCAATTTCTGCACCTTGATGCCAATGCGTGCGATCCCCTTCAAGCTGGTGTGCCTGCTGGGGATGAATGATGGTGATTACCCGCGTGCCCAACCGCCCTTGGATTTCGATCTGATGGGCGGTGATTATCGCCCGGGCGATCGTTCCCGCCGTGAGGACGACCGTTACCTGTTGTTGGAAGCGCTGCTTTCGGCCCGGGAAAAGCTCTACATCAGTTGGGTGGGACGCAGTATCCGCGACAACAGCGAGCGGCCGGCATCGGTGTTGATCGGCCAACTGCGCGATCACCTCGCCAATGGCTGGCGGTTGGCCGATGACAGCAAGCCTCTCCTCGATGCCCTGACTCAGGAGCATCCGCTGCAACCGTTCAGCGCGCGTTATTTCCATCAAGGAAACGAGCTGTTCAGTTACGCGAGCGAATGGCGAACGCTCCACGGCATCTCCGATCACACTGACAAAATTCAGGTGCTGGAACCCTACGCCCAGGAAGAGCCTTTGGGACTCGGCCAGTTGCAGGACTTCCTGCGTAACCCCGTCCGCCATTTCTTCAGCCAGCGCCTGAAAGTGTTCTTCGAAGCCATCGAAGCGCCACTGGCCGATGACGAACCTTTTGTGCTCGACGCGCTGCAACGCTACACCCTGAGCGACAGCCTGCTCGAGGCTGCCCTGGTACGCCTGGACCAGCCGGAGCTAGCCCTGGCCGCTCATGCCCAGAGGCTCCAGAACAGCGGACTGTTACCGATGGCCGGGTTCGGTGAGTGCATGCAACGCGAATTGATCGAACCGTTGCCGGATCTGCTCCAGCGCTACCAACAGCTTCTGGCGTTGTGGCCTACACCACTAACCAGTGCTGTGCCGGTCAGCTTGCAATTGCAGGGAGTGAGTGTCGAAGGGTGGCTCAGTGGCCTGCACCAACGCTCCGACGGTGCGGTTCTCGCCATCACGGCCATACCCAACAGCATCGGCTCCACCAAGACCCGCAAGTGGCATCGTCTGATTCGGCCCTGGGTCAATCATCTCGTTGCGTGTGCGAACGGCTTGTCGTTGACCACGGCGCTGGTGGCCAGTGATGACAGCCTGCTGCTGGCACCTTTCGAAGAGCCCGTCGCACAAAAAATGCTCGGCGACCTATTGCAGGCCTGGCAGGCCGGTATGCGCCAGCCGCTGCCGATCGCTGTGAAGACGGCGTTCGCCTGGCTCGGCCAGAGTGATCTGCTCAAGGCTGAAGCCGCGGCCCGCAAAGCCTATGAGGGCGACGGACAGACGTTCGAGGGCGAGCGGCGGGAAAACCCGGCCTTGGCTCGACAGTTTCCTGATTTCGCGGCCTTGATGGCTGACGAGACATTCCCCGATTGGTGCGATGCGCTTTACCGACCATTGCTCGAAGCCCCATGGCGTTCATTGGTCAGCGAGGAGACCCGCTCATGATTCAGCAGGCACCATTGGCCCTGGTTTTCCCGCTGCGGGGCAGCCAACTGATCGAGGCCAGCGCCGGTACCGGCAAGACCTTCACCATTTCGGCGCTGTACCTGCGCCTGGTGCTGGGGCACGGCGGTTCGGCGTCCGGTTTTGGCCGCGAGCTGCTCCCCCCGCAAATCCTGGTTGTGACCTTTACGGACGCTGCCACCAAGGAGTTGCGTGAACGAATTCGCACCCGTCTGGCCGAAGCCGCACGTTTTTTTCGCGATGAGATTCCAGCTCCGGATTCACTGATCGGCGCATTGCGCGATGAGTTCAATGCCGAGCAATGGCCTGGTTGCGCGAACCGGCTGGACATCGCCGCGCAGTGGATGGACGAAGCGGCCGTCTCGACCATCCATAGCTGGTGCCAGCGGATGTTGCGTGAGCATGCCTTCGACAGCGGCAGCCTGTTCACCCAGACCCTGGAAACCGACCACAGCGAATTGCTAGGCGAGGTATTGCGCGATTATTGGCGGCTGTTCTGCTATTCGATGCAAGGCGAGGCGCTGAACTGGGTGCGTACCCATTGGGGAGGTCCTGCGGCGCTATTGCCACGGGTGAGGGGGTTGTTTTCCAGCGAACCTCGCGACGCTGAAGGGCTTGAGCCTGCCGAGCTAATTGCCGCCTCGTTGCAGGAGCGCAGTGCCGCCTTGCTCGATCTCAAGGCGCCGTGGCGGCAATGGGCCGTGGAACTGTTGGAGATCTGCCAGCAAGGCGTCGCCAGCAAGTCTGTTGATGGACGCAAGATGCAGGCGCGTTACTTCGAACCGTGGTTTCAGAAAATCACCGCCTGGGTCGATGACGAAAGCCACGAGCTGCTGGACATCGGCACCGGCTTCACGCGCCTGACACCCGAGGGCATGGCCGAAGCCTGGAAAGGCGAAGTGCCTAACCATCCCGGACTGGAGGCCATGGTCGGTCTCAAGGCCAGCCTGGATGCGTTGCCCACCCCTGATGCCGCCGTGTTGCAGCATGCCGCGCAATGGGTCGGGGCGCGTTTCGAAGCGGAGAAACGTCGCCGCGCCGAAATGGGTTTCGACGACATGCTGCTGCGTCTTGACGCGGCGTTGCAGGCCGACGGGGGCGAGCGCCTGGCGAGCCTGATCCGCGAGCAGTTTCCGGTGGCGCTGATCGATGAATTCCAGGACACCGACCCGGTTCAGTACCGGATCTTCGAAAGCATCTATCGTATTGAAGACAACGACCCAGAAACCGGACTTTTCCTGATCGGCGATCCGAAGCAAGCGATCTACGCCTTTCGCGGTGCCGACATCTACACCTACCTGCGTGCTCGCGAGGCCACGGCCGGCCGGTTGCATACGCTGGGCACGAACTTCCGTTCCAGCCATGCCATGGTGGGAGCGGTAAACCATATTTTCCAGAAGGCCGAATCCCGTCCGACGGGGCGTGGGGCTTTTCTGTTCCGTGAGCCCTCGGGTGAGAATCCGGTGCCGTTCCTGTCCGTTGAGTCCCAGGGTCGCAAGGAGTCCCTACAGGTGGCAGGACACGCCGTCGCGGCACTGAACATCTGGCACCTGTCGTCGGACCAGCCGCTCTCCGGTGCGGTGTATCGGCAATCCATGGCAGCCGCCTGCGCCAGTGAGATCACGGCATTGCTCAACGGCGGCCAGTCGGGACGCGACGGCTTCACCGTCGATGGCGAAACGCTGCGCGGGTTGCGCCCGGCGGATATCGCTATTCTGGTGCGTGACGGTAAAGAGGCGCAGGCCGTGCGCGACGAGTTGTCCGTGCGGGGCGTGCGCAGTGTCTATCTGTCCGACAAGGATTCGGTCTTTGCTTCGCAAGAGGCGCGGGACCTGCTGACCTGGCTCAAGGCCTGCGCCGAACCGGATGTGGAGCGACCGCTACGGGCAGCGCTGGCCAGCATCACATTGAACCTGCCGCTGACGGAGCTGGAGCGTCTCAATCAGGATGAACTGGCCTGGGAAGCCCGGGTCATGCAGTTTCGCGGTTATCGCACGGTCTGGCGCAGCCAGGGCGTGCTGCCGATGTTGCGGCGCCTGCTGCATGATTTCGAACTGCCCCAGGCCCTGATGACGCGCAGCGATGGCGAGAGGGTGCTGACCAACTTGCTGCACCTTTGCGAATTGTTGCAGCAGGCCGCCGGCGAGCTGGATGGCGAGCAGGCCTTGATCCGGCATCTATCCGAGCACCTGGCCTTGTCCGGGCAGGCGGGAGAAGAGCAGATCCTGCGCCTGGAAAGCGATGAGCAGTTGGTCAAGGTGGTCACGATTCACAAGTCCAAGGGGCTTGAATATCCGTTGGTTTTCCTGCCCTTCATCTGCTCGACGAAACCGGTGGATGGCAGTCGATTGCCGTTGCATTACCACGATGAGGCCAACAAGGCGCAGATCAGCCTCAAGCCCACCGCCGAGTTGATCGCCAAGGCCGATGACGAGCGACTGGCCGAGGATCTGCGGCTGCTCTACGTGGCACTGACCCGCGCACAACATGCCTGCTGGCTGGGGGTCGCGGATCTCAAGCGAGGCAATAACAACAGCTCGATCCTGCATGTGTCCGCGCTGGGTTATCTGTTGGGCGGTGGGGCGCCGCTGACCGATTCGGTGGAACTGAGGCGTTGGCTGGAAGAACTGCAACACGGCAGCGTCGCGGTGAGCTGCCAGCCATTGCCTGAAACTACCGACGAGCACTATCGGCCGCCACGCAACGACGCTGTGTTACTCGAGCCCTTGGTGCCCTTGCGAAAAGCCAGCGAAAATTGGTGGATCGCCTCCTACAGTGCCTTGCGCATCGGTGAAAACTTGAGCGAAGGCAGCGATACCGCGCCAGAAAATCCACAAGCCCAGAAACTGTTCGACGATGAGCGACTGGACCCGGACGCTCCCAGGGAAACCATCGCCGTCGGTGGCGATATCCACCGCTTTCCCCGCGGCCCTGGCCCCGGCACTTTCCTACATGGCCTGCTGGAGTGGGCGGCCGGGGAAGGATTTTCACCCGCGCCGACAGATATCGAGGATGCCATTGCCCGACGCTGCAATCGCCGAGACTGGAAAGGCTGGATCAACACGCTGAGTGACTGGCTGCAGCACTTGATCAAAATGCCCATGCTCGTCGGCAATGACCAGGCGCCGGTGGTGCTCGAACAACTGACCCGGTTCCAGGTCGAGATGGAGTTCTGGTTCGCCAGCCACAAGGTCGATGTACAAAAGCTCGACCAACTGGTTTGCCGGTTCACCCATGGCGGTGTGGCCCGTGTCGCGGCGGAGCCGGTGCTGCTCAACGGCATGTTCAAGGGATTCATCGATTTGACGTTCGAGCACGACGGCCGGTATTACGTGGCCGATTACAAGTCCAACTGGCTGGGTGTCGATGACATGGCCTACACCGTACAGGCCATGGAACAGTCGATCCTGGACCATCGCTACGACCTGCAATACGTGCTGTATCTGTTGGCCCTGCACCGCCAGCTCAAGGCACGACTGCCCGATTACGACTATGACCGACATGTCGGCGGTGCGCTGTACCTGTTCCTGCGCGGAACTCGCTCAACCAGCCAGGGCGTGTATTTCACCAAGCCGCCACGGGCCTTGATCGAACAACTGGATCGGCTGTTCCAAGGGGCGCCCGAACCCAAGGCTGAGCCGGCGTGGGTACAGGGAGAATTGCTATGAGTCGTTCCTTTGCCGACCTGTTGCCCAAGGCGTCCGACGATGAAAGCCTGGTTGATCTGGCCCCCTTGAGCCGTTCACAGGACTTGCTGTTGTTGCTGACGCGCTGGGTCGAGCGCGGCTGGCTGCGTGCCCTGGACAAGGCCTTCGTGGCATTCCTCCATGAACTGGCGCCCGACGATGATCCATTGGTCCTGCTCGCCGCTGCGCTGACCAGCCATCAACTGGGCCACGGGCATGTTTGCCTGGATGTTTTCGAAACCCTCAAGGAACCGGACTTTGCCCTGTCGCTGCCCCCCGAGGGTGATCAGCAGACCGGCGCGATGCTGCTGCCTTCGCAAATGTTGCAGACGCTCGACGGGGCCCATTGGTGCAAGGCCCTGGCTTCCAGTCGACTGGTGGCCTTGGCTGTGGACGAGAGCGAAGAGGCGCAGCAACGTCCCTTGGTACTGTCTGGCAAACGTCTTTATCTGCGTCGCTACTGGGGGTATGAACGGCGGATCGACGAGGCGTTGCGCCAACGGTTGATAGAGCAGGAAGCTGCGCCCGGCGATCTGCGCGAGCGTTTGGACGGGCTGTTCGGGCCGGCCAATGCCAGGGGCCCGATCGATTGGCAGAAACTGGCCTGCGCACTGGCGACCCGTGGAGCCTTCAGCATCGTGACCGGCGGTCCGGGCACCGGCAAGACCACCACTGTTGTGCGTCTACTGGCCCTGTTGCAGGCGCCCGCCGTCGAGGTCGGGAAGCCGCTGCGGATTCGCCTGGCCGCGCCTACGGGTAAGGCGGCGGCGCGCCTGACCGAGTCCATCAGCCAACAGGTTCGGACCCTGGATGTGGATGAAGCGGTGCGCGAGCGTATTCCCTGCGACGTCACGACGGTCCATCGATTGCTGGGCAGTCGTCCCGGCACTCGGCATTTTCGTCACCATGCAGGCAATCGCTTGCCGCTGGATGTGCTGGTGGTCGATGAAGCGTCGATGATCGACCTGGAGATGATGGCCAATCTGCTGGATGCACTGCCGGCCCATGCACGGTTGGTATTGCTGGGGGACAAGGATCAGTTGGCCTCGGTGGAAGCCGGTGCGGTGCTGGGGGATTTGTGTCGAGACGCCGAGGACGGCTGGTACAGCCCCCAGACCCGTGCCTGGCTGGAGTCGGTCAGTGGGGAAAACCTGGCGGCCAGTGACCTGCTGCAAGACCTCGACGGCACTCATCCCCTGGCACAGCAAGTGGTCATGCTCAGGCATTCCCGGCGCTTCGGCGAAGGCAGTGGGATCGGTCAGCTCGCTCGTTCGGTCAACCAGCAACAGCCGGAGAAAGCCCGCCAATTATTGGATAACGGGCAGTACGTCGATTTGTTTTCCTTGAAATTGGCGGGTGAACACGACACGAAGCTGGAAAAACTGCTTCTCGACGGCAAGCCAGAAGGGCCCCAGGGCTATCGGCATTACCTGAGCCTGCTACGGCAGCGCCGCCCGGCCATTTCCCAGCCGTTGGAAGACCGTTGCTGGGCCGATTGGGCCCGGGAGGTCCTGGCGGGCTTCGACGAATTCCAATTGCTGTGCGCGGTGCGCAAAGGCCCGTGGGGCGTCGAAGGATTGAATCAGCGAATCACCGCGGCATTGCTCAAGGCCCGCCTTATCGATAGCGATCACCAGTGGTACGAAGGCCGTCCGGTACTGATGACCCGTAACGACTATGGGCTGGGGTTGATGAACGGTGATATCGGCATTGCCCTCAAGCTCCCCGAGCGTGACGGGCCGGATGCCGGCAAGCAGGTCCTGCGGGTCGCTTTCCCGCGCAATGACGGCCAGGGCGGTGTGCGTTTCGTCCTGCCCAGCCGCCTGAATGATGTGGAAACCGTGTATGCCATGACGGTGCACAAATCCCAAGGCTCGGAATTCACCCATACCGCGTTGATCCTTCCGGATGCGCTCAACCCGGTCTTGACCAAGGAATTGGTGTACACCGCCATTACCCGGGGCAAGCAATGGTTCAGCCTGATCGAACCGCGGGCGGGGGTCTTCGAAGAGGCGGTCGGGCGCAAGGTCAAGCGCTTGAGCGGTTTGATGCTGGCGTTGGAGCAGGCTGACTGAATCATTGGCTTTCAAGGATTCATGTCCTTGTGGCAACTTGGCCTGTTTCGCTCCCCAGCCTACGTAACGCGCTGTCTCGCTGGCTTTTTGGCACTGTGCTATCGTTCCGGCACTTATCGTCTGGATCAAGAGATTTCCATGGAAGTGCCTGTAGGGGAGGCAGTGCGCAGCAAGGGCTGGGGGCATATTCTGCTTGCCGGCCTTTTGTGTCTGCTGCTGCCTGTCGCGGTTGCCCAGGAGCAGGCCTCCACCACCCAGGCCGAGCAGCGGGCCGAAGCGGTGACCCAAGTGGTCTTGGGCATTCTCAGCTATGCCCGCTGGCCTGTGGAACCCACCCAGTTGCAACTGTGCATCGTCGGGCCGACCCAATACACCGACGATCTGGTCAAGGGCACCACCCAGGCCACGGGGCGGCCGGTAATTGTGCAGCGGTTGTTGGCCGATCATCCCAATATCGCCACTGAGTGCAACGCGGTCTACGTCGGCAGGCTGACCAACGATGAGCACACCCGTCTGTTTGCGTCCTTGATCGGCAAGCCCGTGTTGAGCATCAGTGAGGGCGGCGACCAGTGCACCGTGGGTAGCCTGTTCTGCCTGCGAGTCGGTGATGAACAAGTGTCTTTCGAGGTCAACCTCGATTCCGTGGCACGCAGTGGCGTGCGCATCCATCCGAGCGTGCTGCAGCTTTCCCGCCGCAGGTCCGCTACCCCATGAAGCAGAGCAAACCAAGGGTTCGCCCCACCCTGGGCTCGGTCATCGGTCGCGGTCATCTGATCGTCGCATTAGTGGCTATTACCATGGCCAGTGTGTCCCTGACCTTGCTCGGGCTGTT
Source organism: Pseudomonas sp. OA65 (assembly GCF_017498305.1). Lineage (NCBI taxonomy): Bacteria > Pseudomonadati > Pseudomonadota > Gammaproteobacteria > Pseudomonadales > Pseudomonadaceae > Pseudomonas > Pseudomonas sp. OA65. Next base: position 246,986 of record NZ_JAGDEZ010000005.1, on the reverse strand, counting down.
GGCGTTGCGGGTCTACGCCGACCACAACCTGCACTTGATCGCCCGTTCGATCAACTACACCGTGGAAGCCGCCGTGGTCTTCGATGATTCGGCCGCGGCCACCGAGGCACTGGCCTTGATCGCCTCCACCGAGGAGGTCGCCGATGCCGAGGTGTTCAATGAACATGGCCGTCTGTTGGCGCGCTGGCAACGCCCGCAAACCGGCCTGTTGTCGGAACTGGAAGTGCACATTGCCAAGGCATTCCTGGAAAAACCCATCAGCCTGCCGATCGTTCACCAAGGGCAGAACATCGGCCGTATCGTGTTGGCGGGGCATGGCGGCAGCCTGTTGCGTTTTTTACTCAGCGGTTTGGCGGGGATCATCCTGTGCACGGCGGTGAGTGCCTGGGTAGCGCTGTACCTGGCGCGGCGGCAGTTGCGGGCGATCACCGGGCCGCTGCGCAGCCTGGCTGAGGTGGCCCACGCGGCCCGCAGTGAACGAGCCTTGGACCGACGTGTGCCGCCGGCCGCCATCGCCGAACTGGATAATCTGGCCAATGACTTCAACGCGCTGCTCGATGAACTGGAATCCTGGCAGACCCACCTGCAAAGCGAAAACGAAACCCTGGCCCACCAGGCCAGCCACGACAGCTTGACCGGCTTGCCGAACCGGGCATTTTTCGAGGGCCGGCTGATTCGCGCCTTGCGCAATGCCAGCAAGCTCAATGAACAAGTGGCCGTCCTGTATCTGGACAGTGATCGTTTCAAGGGCATCAATGACAACTTCGGCCACGCCGCCGGCGACGCGGTGCTGACGGCCGTGGCGACCCGAGTCCGGGCGCAGTTGCGCGAAGACGATTTGGTCGCGCGCTTGGGGGGCGACGAATTCGCCGTGCTGCTGGCGCCCCTGCACAAGGCCGAGGACGCCGAGCGGATCGCCGAAAAAATCATTGCCAGCATGGAGATGCCGATTCAATTGCCCGGCAACGCCTCCGTGTTGACCTCTCTCAGTATTGGCATTGCCGTTTACCCCGATGATGGTGCCACACCGGGCACCCTGCTCCACGCCGCCGATGCGGCCATGTATCAAGCCAAACGCCTCGCCCGAGGCGGTCAACATACGGCGGGGTCGGATCACTCCGTCGCTGATCTTCAAACCAGGAGCTGACTCGTGCGTTCATACCCCTCATTTTCCCTGCGCTGGTTCGCGGCGCTTTTCCTGCTTGCCGTCGTGGCCCTGAGCGGTTGCCAGACGGCACCGCCGAAAGGCCTGACCCCGGCGCAAATTGCCGTACTCAAGCAGCAAGGTTTCGAATTGACCGACGATGGCTGGGCCTTCGGTTTGTCGGGCAAGGTGCTGTTTGGCAGCGATGTGGAAAACCTCAATCCGGCCAGTACCGAAATCGTCGAGCGCATCGGCAAGGCGCTGCTGGGGGCGGGCATCGAGCGGGTACGTATCGATGGCCATACCGACGCATCGGGCTCACAGGCCTACAACGAAGAACTGTCGAAGCGTCGGGCCGCGAGCGTGAGCAAGGTGCTGACCAGCGTTGGCATGCGCGAAGAGAATGTTCAATTGCGTGGCCTTGGCAGCAGCAAACCGGTCGCCTCCAACGACACCGCCAGCGGCCGCACCGAAAACCGCCGCGTCGCCATCGTGGTCATCGCCGACTAGTCGGCAAACACCATCTCCCGACTCTCGCCCATCAGCAATGGCCGGTTCTGTTCAGTCACCTCGCGAATGTAATCCCACAACAACGTAATTCGCTTGAGCTTCCTCAAATCCTCCCGGCAGTACATCCAGAACTGCCGGGTGACGTTGATTTCCTCCGGCAGCACCGGCAACAGCCGTGGATCCTGGGCGGCGAGGAAGCAGGGCAGGATCGCCAGCGAACGGCCTTGCTGCGCTGCCACGAATTGCGCGATCACACTGGTGCTGCGCAGGTGGGCATTGGCGCCGGGCAGGACGTTGGCCAGGTAGAGCAACTCGGAACTGAACGCCAGGTCATCCACGTAGCTGATGAACGAATGCTTGCTCAGGTCGGCTGGGCGCTGGATCGGTGGGTGATTGTCCAGGTAAGGCTGGGTAGCGTAGAGCTGCAGCCGGTAGTCGCACAATTTGCAGCACACATACGGGCCGTGTTCGGGGCGTTCGAGGGCGATGACGATGTCGGCCTCGCGCTTGGACAGGCTGATGAAGTGTGGCAGCGGCAGGATGTCCACCGAGATGGCCGGGTAGGCGTCGACGAAGTGGCTCAACTGCGGGGTAATGAAGAAGCTGCCAAAGCCTTCGGTGCAGCCCATGCGCACGTGGCCGGACAACGCGACGCCAGAGCCCGAGACCTGCTCGCAGGCCATGTGCAGGGTGCTTTCGATCGATTCGGCGTAACCCAGCAGGCGCTGGCCTTCGGCCGTCAGGACAAAACCGTTGGTCCGGGATTTCTCGAACAGCAGCGTGCCCAACGAGGCTTCCAGTGAGCTGATGCGTCGCGACACCGTGGTGTAGTCGACGGCCAGGCGCTTGGCGGCCGTGCTGGCCTTGCGGGTGCGGGCCACTTCGAGGAAAAACTTGAGGTCGTCCCAATTCAGCGACCCCAGGGAGGTGATGTTTTTTTGCATGATGGACCGGCTTTTATGTGCATTCTTATTAGAAGTTTGCACATCTATACTCCAAAAACCGTCTCATCACCATGTGTGCCAATGCACCTTGGTCTTTGCTGAACCAGCGCTCTCTCTATAAGAACAATCCCGGAGGCCAGCATGAACGTTTCCCTTACGCCCAGCGACACCACCTTGCAAACCGTCAGACTGCTGATCGATGGCGAGTGGGTCGAATCCCAAACCAGCGAATGGCACGACATTGTCAACCCGGCCACCCAGCAGGTGTTGGCGAAGGTTCCGTTCGCCACGGTCGCGGAAGTCGATGCCGCCATCGCCGCTGCCCAGCGTGCGTTCCAGACCTGGAAATTGACGCCCATCGGTGCGCGGATGCGCATCATGCTCAAGCTCCAGGCCTTGATTCGCGAGCACTCCAAGCGCATCGCCGCCGTGCTCAGCGCCGAACAGGGCAAGACCATCGCTGATGCCGAGGGCGATATTTTCCGAGGCCTGGAAGTGGTCGAGCACGCTTGCTCCATCGGTACCCTGCAAATGGGCGAGTTCGCCGAGAACGTCGCCGGTGGTGTGGACACCTACACGCTGCGCCAGCCGATCGGTGTGTGCGCGGGCATTACCCCGTTCAACTTCCCGGCGATGATTCCGCTGTGGATGTTCCCGATGGCCATCGCCTGTGGCAACACCTTCGTGCTCAAGCCATCGGAACAGGATCCGCTGTCGACCATGCTGTTGGTGGAGCTGGCCATCGAGGCCGGCGTACCGGCGGGCGTGCTCAACGTGGTGCACGGTGGCAAGGATGTGGTGGATGCACTCTGCACCCACAAGGACATCAAGGCGGTTTCGTTCGTCGGTTCGACGGCGGTCGGTACCCATGTGTATGACCTGGCGGGTCGCCACGGCAAGCGCGTGCAATCGATGATGGGCGCCAAGAACCATGCGGTGGTGTTGCCCGATGCCAATCGTGAGCAAACCCTCAACGCCCTGGTCGGTGCAGGTTTCGGCGCGGCGGGCCAGCGTTGCATGGCCACCTCCGTAGTGGTCATGGTGGGCGCGGCCAAGCAGTGGTTGCCGGAGCTCAAGGCCTTGGCGCAGAAACTCAAGGTCAACGCCGGCAGCGAGCCGGGCACGGACGTCGGCCCGGTGATTTCCAAACGGGCCAAGGCGCGGATTCTCGAGTTGATCGAGAGCGGTGTGCAGCAAGGGGCTAAGCTGGAACTCGATGGCCGTGGCATCAGTGTGCCGGGCTTCGAGCAGGGCAATTTCGTCGGCCCGACCCTGTTTTCCGGCGTGACCACCGACATGCGCATCTACACCGAAGAAATCTTCGGCCCGGTGCTAGTGGTGCTGGAAGTCGACACCCTGGACCAGGCGATTGCCCTGGTCAACGCCAACCCATTCGGCAACGGCACTGGCCTGTTCACCCAGAGCGGCGCGGCGGCGCGCAAATTCCAGAGCGAAATCGACGTCGGTCAGGTGGGCATCAACATTCCGATCCCGGTGCCGGTGCCGTTCTTCAGCTTCACCGGTTCCCGCGGTTCGAAACTCGGCGACCTCGGCCCGTACGGCAAACAAGTGGTGCAGTTCTACACTCAAACCAAGACCGTGACCGCGCGCTGGTTCGATGATGACAGCGTCAATGACGGTGTGAACACCACCATCAATTTGCGTTAAGGAGCCGGACATGAACATCGCATTTATCGGCCTGGGCAACATGGGTGCCCCCATGGCGCGCAACCTGCTCAAAGCCGGCCATTCGCTGAACCTGTTCGACCTGAACCAGACCGTGCTGGCCGAACTGGCGGCATTGGGCGGTACCATCAGCGCCTCGCCGCGCGACGCGGCCCAGGGCGCCGCACTGGTGATCACCATGCTGCCGGCCGCCGCCCATGTGCGCAGTGTCTGGCTGGGTGACGACGGCGTGCTGGCCGGTATCGCCGCCGGCACACCGGCTGTGGATTGCAGCACCATCGATCCGCAAACCGCTCGTGACGTAGCGGCTGCCGCGGCGAAACAAGGCGTGGCGATGGCCGATGCGCCGGTCTCGGGCGGCACCGGCGGCGCGGCGGCGGGCACGTTGACCTTCATGGTCGGCGCCACGGCGGAGTTGTTTGCCACCTTGCAACCGGTGCTGGCGCAAATGGGCCGTAACATCGTGCATTGTGGTGAAGTCGGTACCGGGCAGATCGCCAAGATCTGCAACAACCTGCTGCTGGGGATTTCCATGGTGGGCGTCAGCGAAGCCATGGCCCTGGGCGATGCCTTGGGAATCGACACCCAGGTGTTGGCCGGCATCATCAACAGTTCGACGGGCCGTTGCTGGAGTTCGGACACCTACAACCCCTGGCCGGGCGTGATCGAAACGGCCCCGGCATCCCGTGGCTATACGGGAGGCTTTGGCGCCGACCTGATGCTCAAGGACCTGGGCCTGGCGACCGAAGCCGCGCGGCAAGTCCATCAGCCGGTGGTGCTGGGGGCGGTGGCGCAGCAGTTGTATCAGGCGATGAGCCAGCGGGGTGAGGGTGGCAAGGATTTTTCGGCGATTGTGAACAGCTATCGCAAGCCGCAGTAAACCTGCGGTGTTCTGAAGCTTTTGTGGCGAGGGGATTTATCTGTGGGAGCAAGGCTTGCCCGCGATGACAGGCGGTGCGGTCTCTGAGGGAACGAGGTGTCTGCATCGCGGGCAAGCCTTGCTCCCACAGATGCCTTCTTCGCCAAAGAGGTTGTGCAATCCATGTTGTTTTCCGAGAGACCACGTCGGGTGGTCTCTCGGTTTTTTCGTTTCAGGCAAAGACAAAATATTTGCGCACGGTCTCGACCACTTCCCAGGTGCCTTTCATGCCGGGTTCGATGACGAAAATATCACCGGCACGCAGATGGATCGGCGCCATGCCCTCTGGGGTGATGATGCAATAGCCTTCCTGGAAATGGCAGTACTCCCACTTCACGTATTCCACATACCATTTGCCCGGTGTGCAGATCCAGGTGCCCATGATCTTGCTGCCGTCTTCGCTGGTGTAGGCGTTGAGGTTGACGGTGTGTGGGTCGCCTTCGAGTTTTTCCCATTTGCAGGCATCGAGTACGGGCAGCGGATGGGTGTCGCGCAGGACGGTGATGGGGGCGGTCATGTGAGCTCCGAAAGGGGCGGAAGAGAACAGGCACCCTAACGCGCGGCATGGGGGGGCAGATGTCTGTAGTCGACACCGGGCTATCCAGAAACGCGCATCAATCGGCCAGATGCCGTGCCAGGGCCATGGCGTAGGCGGGCAAACCTTCGAAGTTGCGGGCGCACAGCAGCAGCGCCCGGTGGGTCCAGGCCTCTTGCAGTGGGACGCATTGATACGATAGCTCGGTCGGTCGCCGATCGACGGCCGCCTTCGGCACGATGGCAATGCCTGCGCCATGGGTCACCATGCGAATCATCCCGTCGAAACCCTCGGCGCGAATGCGGATTTGCATGCGCGAGCCGATGTGCAGGGCCTGTTCTTCCAGGTGGATCGCCAGGGCGCTGGCGGCGTTCAGGCCGACGTAGTCGTGGCTGAGGGTCTCGCTGAAACGCACGGCTCGACCGTCAGCCAGGGGATGTCCGGTCGGTAGGATCAATACCAGCGGATCGTCGCGAAACGGCCAGGCCTGAAGGCCATCGGTGTCCACCGCGTCGGAAACGATCCCCAGGTCCGCCGCCCCCTGGCGTAGCGCATGGGTGATCCGTGAGCTGGGCAACTCCTGCAAGTCGATGTCGAGGTTGGGATGGGCCTTGAGGAAACTGGCCAGCAGTTCGGGCAGGTATTCGGTCATGGCGCTGGTGTTGCACAGCAGCCGCACCCGGCCTTTGACGCCCTTGGCGTATTCAGCCAGGTCCTGTTGCAGGTGTTCGGCCTGTTGCAGCAAGCCCCGGGCATGCTCGGCCAGGGCCCTGCCAGCTGGCGTTGGGGTTACGCCACGTCGTCCGCGTTCAAGCAGGTCGATGCCCAGGGACGCTTCCATGGCCCGGACTCGCGCACTGGCCGCGGCCAGGGATAAATGGCTGCGGGCCGCACCGGCGGTGATGTTGCCGATGTCGAGGATGTTCAGGTAGAGGCGCAGGTCGGTCAGGTCGAAGTGCATGGGCAGATGATCCTGTGCCGGGATTTGTGGTGCCAGATGCATTGCTATCGCGAGCAGGCTCGCTCCCACATGGAATTGCATTCCAACTGTGGGAGCGAGCCTGCTCGCGATGAGGTCAGCAGCTTCAACGAAATTCTTTGCCTCTTGTCTAGCAATAGGCACCCTCAGTATATGGCAGATTTTCAAGCCAAGCCCCTGGGGCGCACGATAGCCCCATGAATACACTCATCGCTTTCTATCAGAACCTCGGCCTGGCCCTATCTCTGCTGGTCATCGGCACTTTCCTGCTGGCCGGCACCATCAAGGGCGTGATAGGCCTCGGCCTGCCGACCATCTCCATGGGCTTGCTCAGTCTGGCTATGGCGCCGGCGCAGGCTGCGGCGCTGTTGATTATCCCGGCCACCCTGACCAATCTCTGGCAACTGGCGTTTGGCGGCCATCTACAAGCCCTGATTCGGCGCCTATGGCCGCTGCTGCTGGCGATTTTCATTGGCACCGGGCTCGGTACGCTGTGGCTCGGCATGACAGGTGGGGCCTGGGTGGTGCGGGCCTTGGGCGGGGCGTTGTTGCTGTATGCGTTGAGCGGGCTGTTATTGCCAACGTTGCGGGTTCGTCCCGATGCCGAGCCGTGGATCGCGCCGCTCTGCGGATTGCTGACCGGCCTCATCACGTCCGCCACCGGTGTCTTCGTCATTCCGGCAGTGCCTTATCTGCAAGCGCTGGGCTTGAGCAAGGATGAACTGGTGCAGGCCCTGGGCCTGTCATTCACCGTTTCGACCCTGGCCCTGGCCGCCGGCCTGTGGTGGCGCGGCGAGCTGGGCGGGGGCGAATTGAGCGCTTCGTTGCTGGCGCTGGCCCCGGCGCTGCTGGGGATGTGGCTGGGGCAATGGTTGCGCCAGCGGATCAGCGCCGTGTTGTTCAAGCGGGTATTTTTCATCGGCCTCGGTGCGCTCGGCGGCCATCTGCTGGTCAGCGGCTAGCCGAGGACGGGCTGAGCATGTCGACGCGGCGGATGTCGAAGTCGCGCTCCAGATAATCCATGCGTTGTTCGGAAAATTGCTTCATGTGCGGCAGGTTCGAATGCACCTCCAGGTGTGCCTGGGATGCCCAGATCTCATAGAAGATAAACAGCGTTGGATCCTGTTGGTCCCGCAGCATGTGATATTCGATGCAGCCAGGCTCGGCACGGCTTGGTTCGACGTAGGCGCGGAACAGCGCCTCGAAGGCCTCGGCTTTTTCCGGGCGGGTCTTGGCGTGCAGGATGAAACCGTGCAGTTCGCTCATGGAGAGGGCTCCTGAAATAAAAGAAGTGCCGAAGCTTACGGCAACAATCGACCGTTCATTCTTGCGTATAGGTCAAATCACTTTTGCCGTTGCGGTGCTTATTCCGCGCGAAGCTCATCGGTACTCTGCCGCCATCATTTTCAACCTTTCCATACGGCGGCCAGCCAACGGCCCACGCCTTTGGAACCCGATGAGGCTTCCCATGAAAAAAGTCCTGTTGCTCAACGGCGGCAAACAATTCGCCCATTCCGACGGTCGCTACAACGCCACCCTCCACGAGACGGCGCTCAGCGTGCTGGACCGTGGCGGGTTTGACGTGAAAACCACGTTCATCGATGGCGGCTACGACCTCCAGGAGGAAGTCGCCAAGTTCCTTTGGGCCGACGTGATCATTTACCAGATGCCAGGTTGGTGGATGGGCGCGCCGTGGACCGTGAAGAAGTACCTCGACGAAGTCTTCACCGAAGGCCACGGCAGCCTCTACGCCAGTGACGGTCGGACCCGTTCCGATGCCTCGCAGAAATACGGCAGCGGCGGCCTGATCCAAGGCAAGCAGTACATGTTGTCCTTGACCTGGAACGCCCCGCAGCAAGCCTTCGACGACCCGTCCGACTTCTTCGAAGCCAAGGGTGTGGACGCGGTGTACTTCCCGTTCCACAAGGCCAATCAATTCCTCGGCATGACCGGCCTGCCGACCTTCCTGTGCGTGGATGTGATGAAGCGCCCGAACATCGAAGAAGATGTGGCGCGGTATGAGCGGCATTTGCGCGAGGTGTTCGGCCTTTCGCGGTAATCCGCTAGTATCAGGCTTCACCTGAAGCGAAGGTGTAACCGTGGCGAGGGAGCTTGTTCCCGCTGAGGTGCGAAGCGCCTCCCAAAAGCGGTCGCTTCGCGCCCAGCGGGAGCAAGCTCCCTCGCCACAAAGGCATCTTCATCACATTACATTGGGTGTGCATTCCACGAGAGGATGTCTGTGAAAGCCAGATCCGACGAGTTGCAGATTTTCGTCTGCGTGATCGAATGCGGATCCATCTCCGCCGCCGCCGAGCAAGTTGGGCAGACGCCGTCGGCGGTCAGCCGCACGTTGTCGCGGCTGGAGGCCAAGCTCGACACCACGCTGATCAACCGCACCACGCGGCGCATGGACTTGACCGAAGAGGGCAAGTATTTCTTTGAACAGGCCAAGGGCATCCTCGACCAGATGGATGAACTGGAAGAGCGCCTGTCGTCCCGCCAGAAAAATCCCGCAGGACGCTTGCGAATCAACGCGGCCTCGCCGTTCATGCTGCACGCCATCGTCCCGCACATCGAAGCGTTCCGCAGGCTTTACCCGGACATCCAGCTCGAACTCAACAGCAACGACCTGATCATCGACCTGTTGGAGCAAAGCACTGACATCGCCATCCGCATCGGCACCCTCACCGACTCGACACTCCACGCCCGTGCCCTGGGTTGCAGCCCGTTGCACATCCTCGCCAGCCCGGCCTATTTGAAGCAGCACGGCACCCCCACGAGCGTCGCCGAACTGGCAGAGCATGCGCTGCTGGGATTTGCCCAGAACGAGGGCCTCAACCAATGGCCGCTGCGTCACCCGCACGGTGATCGCTGGGCGATCCAGCCCGCCATCAGCGCGTCCAGCGGCGAGACTGTGCGTCACTTGGCGCTGCAAGGGCAGGGCATTGCCTGCCTGTCAGATTTCATGACCCGCGACGACATCCAAACCGGCCGGCTGAAGGTGCTGCTGGCCGATGCCAACAGCGGCTACCGCCAGCCGATCAACGCGGTGTACTACCGCAACTCGCAACTGGCCCTGCGGATCCAGTGTTTCCTGGACTTCATCCAGGGCAAGCTCGCCGACTATGCCTCGCGGGAGTTCAAGGGTTGATTCGTGACTTCAAGGCATGAGTGATTTGGGCAATGAGTGTGCGCGGCAACAACGCCCGTGAGCTGCTGGGGTGGGCATCGAAGCGGACGTCGGTGGTGGCATGGATTCTTGAAGAAATGGTGTGATCCGTCAGTAAAACATCGGACCTGTGGGAGCGGGCTTGCTCGCGAAAGCGGTGTGTCAGGCAACATTGGCGCAGACTGACACACCGCATTCGCGAGCAAGCCCGCTCCCACATTTGATCGCCAGTGATCACTCTATCTTCATCAGTCCTATAACCCCCTGTGGGTGTTGCTTCAGTCGTGCTGCACGCCCGCGCGCTTGAGCATTTGTTTGCAGCGCTCGGACAGGTGATACACGCGCAGGTGCTTGCCCGCTTTGCTGTAGCGCTCACGCAAGGTCTTGAGCGCGGCGACGGCCGAGTAGTCGACGAAGCGCAAGTGACGGCAATCGAGGGTCACCAGGGCCGGGTCGTTGGCCGGGTCGAACTGGTTGAGAAATGGCGTCGACGAGGCGAAGAACAGCGTGCCGTGCAGGCGATACAGCTTGCTGCCATCGGCTTCCTCATGGGTGTCGGCGTACAGCTCCCGGGCCTGTTGCCAGGCGAAGTTGAGCGCCGCGATGATGATCCCGCAAAGCACGGCGACGGCCAGGTCGGTGAACACCGTGATGACGGTCACCGCGATGATCACCAGCACATCGTTGGCCGGCACTTTGTTGACCACCCGCAACGAGGCCCAGGCGAACGTCTGCTGCGCCACCACGAACATCACGCCCACCAACGCCGCCAGCGGAATGCGCTCGATCAACGGCGACAGGAACAACACGAACAGCAACACCATCACCCCGGCCACCACGCCCGATAACCGTCCGCGTCCGCCCGAGCTGAGGTTGATCATCGTCTGGCCGATCATGGCGCAACCGCCCATGCCACCCAGCAGCCCGGAGGCCATGTTGGCCGCGCCCAACGCCACGCATTCACGGTCCGGATACCCACGGCTCTCAGTGATTTCATCGGTCAGGTTCAGGGTCAGCAGGGTTTCCAGCAAACCGACCATCGCCATGATCACCGCATAGGGCGCGATGATTTGCAGGGTTTCCAGGTTCCAGGGAATGTCCGGTAGGGCAAAGGTCGGCAAGCCGCCGGCGATGTGGGCCATGTCGCCCAGGGTCCGGGTCGGCAGGCCGAGAAGATAGACCGCCAGGCCAACGCCGAGGATCGCTACCAGGGCCGACGGTACGCTGCGGGACAGGCGCGGCAACAGGTAGACGATGGCCATGGTCAGCGCCACCAGCCCGGCCATCAGGTAGAGCGGGGTGCCGCTCAGCCAGACGCCTTCGTTCTTGAAATGTTCCAGTTGCGCCAGCGCAATCACAATGGCCAAGCCGTTGACGAAGCCGAGCATCACCGGGTGCGGCACCATGCGCACCAGCTTGCCCAGCCGCAACAGCCCGAACGCCATCATGATCAGCCCGCCCAGCAGCACGGTCGCCAACAAGTACTGCACCCCGTGCTGCACCACCAGCGCGACGATCACCACCGCCATCGACCCCGCCGCGCCTGAGACCATCCCGGGGCGACCGCCGAACAACGCGGTCAGCGTACAGAGGATGAACGCGCCGTACAGACCCATCAGCGGGTTGAGGTGGGCCACCAGGGCGAAGGCGATGCACTCGGGGAGCAAGGCGAAAGAGGTGGTGAGGCCGGCGAGGGCGTCGGCGCGAAGACGTGCTGATTTCATGATTTACCTGACTGGGCGCCGGTGGACCGTCGGCTGCCGGGGAACTGATGCAAAAAACAGGTGCGGATGGTACGGAATTGAATGCGGGGCGGCCAGCCGTCTGTGGCGAGGGGATTTATCCCCGCTGGGGCGCGCAGCGGCCCTACTGCTTTTGGGGCTGCTTCGCAGCCCAGCGGGGATAAATCCCCTCGCCACAGGGACGATGAAAGTCTTGCGCTGAATTTTCATCAACGCCGAGTCGCGATGTCCGTCAGCGACAAATTTTATCTGTGCGCGAAAATTACTTTCAGTGGGTTTGAAGATTTTCCGTCGAAATGATTTATGAGTTTCACAACACATCGACGTGACCCCATTCGAGGAGTAACGCATGGCACCTGCTTTCGGTTATTGGCTACTGGTCTACGCGGCCATCGCCATCATTGCGCTGATCGTTCTGATCGCCCGTTACCGGCTCAATCCGTTCATTGTGATCACCCTGGTCTCCATTGGCTTGGCGTTGCTGGCTGGGATGCCGCCGTCGGGTGTGGTGGGGGCGTACGAGGCGGGGGTTGGCAAGACGCTGGGACACATTGCGCTGGTGGTGGCCCTGGGCACGATGCTCGGCAAGATGATGGCCGAATCCGGCGGTGCGGAGCGCATGGCGCAGACGCTGATCGAACGTTTCGGCGAGCGCAATGCCCACTGGGCGATGGTGTGCATTGCCTTCCTCGTGGGCTTGCCGTTGTTCTTCGAGGTCGGTTTTGTGCTGCTGGTGCCCATCGCGTTCACCATCGCCCGGCGTGTGGGTGTGTCGATCCTGATGGTGGGGCTGCCGATGGTCGCCGGGCTGTCGGTGGTCCATGCGCTGGTGCCGCCGCATCCGGCGGCGATGCTCGCGGTGCAGGCCTTCCAGGCTTCGGTGGGGCAGACCCTGCTGTACGCGATCCTGATCGGCATTCCCACTGCGATTATCGCCGGCCCGCTGTACGCCAAATTCATCGTGCCGCGCATCCAGCTACCGGCCGAAAATCCGCTGGAGCGGCAATTCCTCGACCGTGAACCACGCGCCAAGCTGCCGGGTTTCGGCGTGACATTGGGGACGATTCTGCTGCCGGTGATCCTGATGCTGATCGGCGGCTGGGCCAACCTGATCTCCACGCCGGGCAGCGGGTTCAACCAGTTCCTGCTGTTTATCGGCAACTCGGTGATCGCCTTGCTGCTGGCGACCATCCTCAGCTTCTGGACCCTCGGCCTGGCCCAGGGCTTCAACCGTGAATCGATCCTCAAATTCACCAACGAATGCCTGGCACCGACCGCCAGCATCACCTTGCTGGTGGGCGCTGGCGGTGGTTTGAACAGGATCCTGGTGGACGCCGGGGTGACTCAGCAAATCGTCGGTCTGGCCCAGGAATTCCAGCTGTCACCGCTGGTCATGGGCTGGCTGTTCGCCGCACTGATGCGGGTTGCCACGGGGTCGGCCACAGTGGCGATGACCACGGCCTCGGGCATCGTCGCGCCGGTGGCGATTGGCCTGGGTTATCCCCATCCCGAACTGCTGGTGCTGGCGACCGGGGCCGGGTCGGTTATCTTTTCCCACGTCAACGACGGCGGCTTCTGGCTGATCAAGGAATACTTCAATATGACCGTCTCCCAAACGTTCAAGACCTGGACGGTGCTTGAGACGTTGATATCCCTGGTCGCGTTCGCCTTAACCCTCGGGCTTGCCCGCGTGCTTTGACCGCCACTGCAAGGAACCGTCATGGACATCCTCTACCAGATCCGCTCCCGTCAGGATTCCTTCAGCGCCGGCGAAGGAAGAATTGCTCGGCTGATGCTCGACGACGTAGGATTTGCCGCCTCCGCCAGCCTGGAAGAATTGGCCCTGCGTGCCGAAGTCAGCAGCGCCACCCTGTCGCGCTTCGCCCGTACCGTCGGTTGTCGCGACCTGCGGGATTTGCGCCTGCAACTGGCCCAGGCCAGCGGCGTCGGCAGCCGTTTCCTCGACCCGGCCGGCGCGCCGGAACAGTCGGCGTTTTATGGACAGATCGTCGGCGATATCGAAGCGACCCTGCGCCAGCATCTGTCAGGGTTCGAAGAGTCGCGATTCGGCGATGCCGTGCGGATGATCGGCAAGGCACGGATGATCCATGCGTTCGGCCTGGGTGGCTGGTCGGCACTGTGTGGCGAGGAACTGCAAGTGCGGCTGGTGCGTTTTGGCTACCCGATTGCCGCCTGCCGGGATCCGGTGATGATGCGCATCACCGCCACCTCGTTGAGCGACCAGCATCTGGTCATCGCCTGTTCACTGACCGGGATCACGCCGGAGCTGTTGAGTGCAGTTGAGTTGGCCCGCAGCTACGGGGCGGCGATCCTGGCCGTCACCCGCGCCGACTCGCCACTGGCCCAACTGGCCGACTGCGTGCTGCCCCTGCAAGGCGCCGAAACTTCGTTCATCTACAAACCCACGGCGGCGCGCTACGGCATGCTGCTGGCCATCGACGTGCTCGCCACCGAGCTGGCGCTGGCCCATCCCGAAGACAATCAAGAGCGCCTGCGGCGGGTCAAACTCGCCCTGGACGATTACCGCGGCGGCGACGATCACTTGCCGCTGGGAGACTGACATGCTGTACGACACGCTTATCCGCAATGCGCTGGTCATCGACGGCAGCGACACGCCCGGCTACCACGCCGACGTAGCGATCCACGGCGGTCGCATCCAACGCATCGGCGAGCTGCGCGATGCCCAGGCAGTGGAAGACATCGACGCCGCCGGCCGCGTGCTGGCGCCAGGCTTCATCGATGTGCACACCCACGACGACACGGTGGTCATTCGTCAACCGCAGATGCTGCCCAAGCTCAGCCAGGGCGTGACCACGGTGATCGTCGGCAACTGCGGCATCAGCGCCGCGCCGGTGAGCCTGCGGGGCGATCCGCCAGACCCGATGAACCTGCTCGGCACGGCCCAGGCGTTTGCCTACCCACGCTTTGCCGATTATCGCGTAGCGGTGGAAGCGGCGACACCAGCGGTCAACGTGGCTGCGTTGGTCGGGCACACAGCGTTGCGCAGCAACCACATGGACGATTTGTTGCTCACGGCCTCGGTAGGAGAAATCGCCGCCATGCGTCGGCAACTGCGCGAAAGCCTGGAGGCTGGGGCGCTGGGCTTGTCCACCGGCCTGGCCTACGCCAACGCTTTTTCGGCGTCCACCGACGAGGTCATGCAACTGACCGAGGAGTTGGGGGCGTTCGGTGCGGTCTACACGACTCATTTGCGCAGCGAATTCGAACCGGTGCTCGAAGCCATGGACGAGGCGTTCCAGATCGGTCGACACGCACAAAGTCCGGTGATCATTTCCCACCTCAAATGTGCCGGCGCCGGTAATTGGGGACGAAGCCCGCAGGTACTTGCGGCGTTGGAGAGCGCGGCGAAAACCCATCCGGTCGGTTGCGACTGCTACCCCTACGCGGCCAGCTCCTCGACCTTGGACCTCAAGCAAGTGACCGAGGCCCACCGCATCACCATCACCTGGTCGACACCGTATCCGGACATGGGCGGCCGAGACTTGGCGGACATCGCTGTTGAATGGGAAGTGTCGCTACTGGACGCAGCGCGTCGCCTACAACCGGCAGGCGCGGTGTACTACGGCATGGATGAAAGCGACGTAAGACGAATCCTCGCGCACCCGTTATCGATGGTCGGCTCCGACGGCCTGCCCGAAGACCCCTTTCCCCATCCGCGTTTGTGGGGCGCTTTCCCACGGGTACTCGGACATTTCAGTCGAGACATTGGGCTTTTTCCCTTGCACACCGCCGTGCACAAAATGACCGGCCTTTCAGCTGCGCGCTTCGGCCTGAAGGACCGAGGCGAAATCCGTGAAGGACACTGGGCGGACCTGGTCTTGTTCAATCCACAAACCGTTTGCGACGTGGCCGATTTCAACGAGCCTCAGCGGGCTGCCGAAGGGATTGATGGCGTGTGGGTCAACGGTGTCCTGAGCTATCGCGAAGGGCAGGCAAACGGGCATCGGGCCGGTCGATTCCTGGCGCGTGAGGGCGATTTGAGTCGGGGGTTTGGTCCGTCGAAGGGTGTGTAAGCGGCTGATGCTGTGTTAATTGACGCCACAATAATGGCATTGCGACACTAAAGAAGCCGGGTTTAAAGCCGAAGCATTGAAGTCAACCCATCTACACTGGGTCTTTTCAGCCAGGGAGCAACCCATGAGTTTCGGTAAAACCACTCCGATCCTGCGGATCTTCGATGAAACCAAGGCGTTGGCGTTCTATGTCGATTTCCTGGGCTTTACCGTCGACTGGCAACACCGCTTCGGTGACAACTTTCCGTTGTACCTGCAAGTCTCCCGTGGTGACTGCGTGCTGCACCTGTCCGAGCACCATGGCGATTGCACGCCGGGCTCGGCGCTGCGAATCGAGACCGATGAGCTGGAAGCCTTCCAGCAGCAATTGCTCGCCAAGCAATATCGCTACGCCCACCCACAGATCCAGGCCATGCCCTGGGGTAGCCAGGACATGACCGTGATGGATCCGTTCGGGAATCGGTTGGTGTTTACCAATGCGATTAATGTTTGAGCCGTTTGGGCAGATTTGCAGATCGCTTATTCAGACAAAGGACGGTTCGTGTGTCCGACATTAACCGATCCCTATCGCCTCACGACGTGCTGCCTGTACGCTTGGCACGATTTATTTCCGATACGTGAAAGTTGTACAACTTATAGTTTTTCAAGTTGCGGCCAGTCGGGATGCTAACTTCTTCGGGGATGATACCGCTGCAGTTGAAGCAGGCAATGAAAGGTTCCGGTTGTGTCACGCTGGTTAGTTTTTCGGTGTACAGATGCGTATCCGATAACACTCTTTCAACCTGACCTGGATAGACCGCCACGATTGAGTTGAGCACGCGGACTTCTCCATGAGCCCCTGGTCCTCCGGCGCGCACAGGAATGATCCCATTGGATTTCTCGATGTGCCTGGCGATGAGTTCCTGGGTGGGTTGCTGGAGCTCATGCATGGTCTCGACCGTCCTGCTTGCCGTCGGTTCGAGTTCTAGTACACCAGGCTCTAGTTTGAGTTGATGGACCGGGTCGTTATTCGTCGCGCTGTACCGTTCTCCCAGATCGGCCAGGTAGTCTTGGATATTACCGATCTTATAGCTTCCGAAATTCAAGTAGAACCTATCGCTTGTGGCGGTGCCGTCATAATCCTCGACCACGCCGCGGTAACCCGCCGGGCCGGACTTTGGCCCGGTGAGGTTGTAGTACTCGTTGAAGGCAACATCGTCATCGCCCTTGCGATCAACGACAACGCCATAGGCGTGGACGACCAGATCCTTGCGTTTGGTTTTGCTGAAGCTGGGGCTGGCGTTGGGATCTTCGGTAGGGCCTTGTTTGCCCTTCTTCTTTGGAGTGGGTGTTTCCATCATCTTTTTTGACCGCGCCGCCCCATCCTGTCTCAGCCAATTGACGGGATCGATGCTCTTCCCTTGGGCGTCAGTTAGGACCAATCCTTGGTGATCAATGTACTTCACCGGGTTATTCCCCACCATGCAATACAAGTTCAACCCATCAACCGCCCCCGCCGGGTCGGGACTGATCCAACGTTGCAGCCACGGCGCGTAGTACCGATGCCCGTAGTAATACAACCCGCTGGCATCGCGCTCCTTGCCGGAATAACGAATGGTCCGGTAATCGGCTTCCACAGCCGAACGGGACGCCACCCAAGCAGTTCCTCCGTAGGGCAGGTAACTTTCCTGGCTGATCAGGTCGGCCTTGTCGTCGAGTTCCAGTGAGCTGGAACCCAGGTGGTCATCGAGGCTATAGCGCAGTTGATTGGCCGCGATCCCGGACGGTCGGCCTTTGGTCCAATGCAGGTAACGCACGCTGCAGCGTCCGGCTTGCAAGGTGATGACCTCCAGGCGCTCCTTATGACGGGTGCGGATTTCGAGGCCTGGCAAGTAACGAACTTCCTCTGTGCGGATCATTGCGGCGGTATGGATTGTCTTGATCTTGCACACGCGTTGACCGCCGCTGTCGTAGGTGTAGCGTTCGACGTCGTCGGAACTGTTTTCACGCTGGACCAGCATCACACTGTCAAGTTGGTTGCGACTATTCCATTGCAGTGTCTGGCCCGGGCATAGGGCCTGCAGGTTGCCGTTGGCATCGAAGCCCATCGTTATCCTGGTCGTGGCGGCGTCGCCTTGGCTCCAAGACACGAGGCGATTGCTGGCGGCGGCGACGTTCGATGTGCGGGTGTAGTTGTTCCCTTCGCGTATATGGCGCAGCTCGGTCAGGTTGCCACCGTCGTCGTAGGTGTATCGCTCGGTAAAGTTGAACAGTTGCGTGGGGTCGAATGAAATCGTCCCCGCGCCTGGGAGGCCGGGGGGCGTGGCCAGCCCGGCGGCCTCACGCCCCGTGGCGCAGGTCAATTGGTAGAGGCTGTCGTAGGTGAAGGTGCTGACGGGTTTTACCCGTTGATTGCTGTTGAAACGCTCCGGTTGGACGTTGTCGGTAATTTGAGTCACGTTACCCACAGCGTCGTAGGTGTAGTGAAGGTCTTGCAAGGTTTTGCCTGGCGCCGATGCGCTGAGCGAGGTCAGTCGCCCGCTGGCCGGATCGAACACCGCGCGACTCGTTACGCCGTTGCCGGCGGTTTGCGATTCGACTTTGCCGAAAGCGTTGTAGACGAGGTCGTCGACGATCGTTTTTATGGCCTCGGTGCCTTTTATTTTCAGACTCACGGATCTGAGTTGGCCCGCGACATCGAAGGCGTAGTGCTGTTCGTGTCGAGCGGCGTCGGTCTGCTGGATAATCTGTCCCAGCGCGTCGTAGGACCAACTCGTTTTGTAGCCTTCGCCCTTTTCAAGCAGCCCATCGCGATCTTTTACGTCGGTTGGCCAGTCAGGTTGTGCCGCCTCGATCAGCATGTGCCTTGTCTGGCTAAGCGGTTTACCGCATAACGCATATTCCTCGACGATCAGCGTGCCCGCGCTGTCATCGTGGCGGATAAGCGCGCCGCAACGATTGAGCCTCGCCGATGCCTGGGAACTGTCGCCGTAGCTCAGGCACTCGACCTTGTGCAGTTTTCGTCCTGCGGCTTGTTCCTCGACGGCGGTCAGTCTCAGTTGGTTGTCGTAGGTCGATTGCCAATGATTTTCTCGTTGATCCCAACTGTGCAGGATCTGTCCGGCGTCGCCTGGCAGGTTCAGGCGCCATCCAGCGTCGACGCTTTTTACTCGCAATGATTTGCCGGACAGGCTGTAGACGGTGGCGAGATTGGCGTCAGTTGCGTTGGTAAGTCGAGGGTCGCGCTGGGCGATCAACCGTCCGGCGACGTCGTATTCTTGCCGGCTGGCGCGCATCTGTTTTTTTTCGCCTTCCTTGGCTCGGCAATAAGCCACCTGGCGCACCGGCAGGCCGCGGCCGTCGACGGCGTTGAGGGTGGGGGTCTTGCGATGAAGGCGTGCGGTCATGCCTCACCTCCTGCTGTCGGGGACGGTTGGGGCGTGATTTCTTCCAGCGTGTCGTTTTCGTCCTCGTCCACGCTGTACCAAGGATGACGCGTCTGTCGCCGCATGTAGGACAGGTCATTCTGCTTGGCGAGACGGGTGTGGGTAGGGCGGCCCAATGCGTCGTAGAACTGCTGGTCGCAATGGCCGAACTGCCGAAAGGATTTATCGTTGATGTAGCGATGCTGATCAGCAAAGTAGGGGCGGTAGATCCGGATCGCCAAACCTTTGCTGTTGTATTCCACCCGTTCGCTGACATGCCAGCGCGTTGCGGCGATCCGCTCCAGTGGTTTGCCATCCTCAAGTGTCAGTTCACCCTTGGCGTCTACGCTGTAAGCCATGCCTGACTCGACCAATCGTTTGCTCTGCAACAGGCGACCAAAGCCATCGAAGCACGTCAGGGTGATTTGGATTTGTCTCTGGTCGTCATCGGGATAACGATCGGCGACCAGTGTGGCGATGTGGATCGGCTCACGTTTCGAGGTGCGAATTTCGCGTTTCAGTTTCCTGTCGGCGGCAGAGAGTGTCTCGAGTTTCGACAGCCGAGCGCGAGCCGAAGCACGAATATGCCCGGTTGGCAGTACGTCACCGTTGGCCACGCAGCGCGCTAGCCAGTCGGTGTCCTTGCGGCCCGTTTCCGATATGTCTCCCATCCAGCTGAATGGCGCGTAATAGATAGCGGTGGCGGCGTCCTGCAAAGCGTCCTTGCTCTGTGCGATCGCTGCCGCCGGGCTTTTAGGCGATGGCTTGAACGCCGCGACCGGTTTGAAACCAACGGGGTTGTTGCGCTCGTCGCCGTAAAAGGTGCTGGCCAGTACCTGGCCGAAGGCATCGGTAAGGCCTTCCTGTACCTTACCGTTGGAGTCTTCGACGAGCTGGGGCAGGGAGGTACGGTAATCGTATTGCGCCTTGATCGTGCAGCCATCGGGCAGTTCGAACCCGGTCACAAAGCAAGTGTATGGGTCGTAGCTGATCTTGGTCACGCCGTGGCTGTTGCTCGACTGCACGGTCTTGGTTTTGTAGAAACCTTCCAAGCCGGCGTAGGTCGCGAAGCCACTTTTGACTGACCACAGCGTCTTGGGTGAGGTGCTCGCGGGAAGGAAATCGGTCATGGGTTCATAGCCGATTTTTTTTAATAACGTTTCCTCGGGTCGAGATTGTTCCGGTAACAGGTCGAAGGCTTGCAAGGCGGACTCGTCCAGCTCTGCGGTTTCCAGATGGGCGACCAGAGCTTCGAAGCTGGCGCTGCCGTCCGGCAGCGTTTCGTCGACAGAAGGCTTCTTGTAGCGCGTTACGGACAGGCTGGTGAGAACGGCCTGGGTCGTCCAGCTTGGCTTTGCGACGAGTTCGGAAATTTTCTCAAACGTAATCTCCTCCGGTACCAGCCCTCCGTCTTCAGGCGCCTTGGGTCGTTTCAACGCGTTGGTCCGCTGGCGATAAGGTAAACCCAGGCGCCATCCTTGCAGTGCTTGCAGGTTGATGAATTCGGCACGCGTTTGGGTCAGGTAGTAGAACTGTTGTGCCGGGTCATGAGCATCCCGCCACCATTGTTGCTGGTCTGGGTCGCTGAACGGTGCGCTATCTTCGACCGTTTTGCGTCGGGCGTAGTGGACGTTCACGCTGTGAATCACTGCACCGTGCCGGTCATGTTGCAGGTTGATCAGGTGCTGACACTGTGGGTCGTTGCTGTGGCCTTCGTATTGGTAGCTGATGGATTCCAGCGGCAGTGGCAACAGGGAGGCATAGCGCCGAGGGCCCTGGGGAGTTTGTTGCACGCGGATTCGATAACGGTTTTCCTCGACCGAGTACAGCGTCCTTTGATGGCCTCCCGCGTATGTCTCGCAACGCAATAAATGGCCGCTCAAGGCTCGGCACATTTCAAGCGTGGTCGCGGCGTCGGGTGCTCGGACCCATTCGTCGCCACGACTGTCATCAACGTATCGGCACAGTAACGTCGTGCCCAGCACCACGGCTGCCGAGTCGGCACGGTGATATTCGCTTCGGTCCATGTCCACTGCCTGACCGGTATGAAACCAGCTTTTTTTCAAGCAAGGCTCTGTGAATCCTGGCGAATCGGCATCGTTGGGATAGGTTTCATTGTCGGTTTGTGTCAGCAAGCCGAAGCCGCGGAACTCCCGTTCGACGCCATCGTAATAACCCTGGCGATAGGAAAACCGCTGGGTCAGGCGATTACCGGTGATCTCATCCCGCTGGGCCTGGCGCGACACCAAGTGCAGGGGCATCGGTAGATGGCACGCAAGGGATTGCCTGGCTATGACCCTTGCCGCTTTCTCGTCCAGCCATTCCTGGGCCGAGCTGCGATATGCGATGCGGGTGGCGGCGCCCATATTGTTGTGGGTGCCGGTGAGCAGATAGGGCTTTTCCTCGACGAAATCGTAGCGCCAATGTTGCGCCGGGGTCAGGTGCGGCATGCTCAGCACGAGGCTGGAGCAACCCAGCCCTAGCAGGTCGATGATGCTCACCTGGCATAGGTTGTCGTAGCGCAGGCCGGTTGGCCACGGCAGCGAAATTGCGGGAGCGAAGCCATTGCCGCAGCGGTTCATGAAGATCAACGCTCGATCCGCTTGCAGATAGATCAGGTCGGCGGCACCGGAACCATCCAGGTCTGCTAGGCGGATACGCGAGGCATCGAAGGTGGGGTAGGCGAGGCCCGGAAAGTCCAAGACGACGCCTTTGCCGAATCGCCCGTGGCCCAGGTTCGGCCAGCACTTCACCTCGTTGTGGCGAATGCGCACCAGATGCTGCTGGCCGCTGCCGAGCAGATCGCTGAAAGCCACCAACTCGGAAGGCGACCCGCTGAATACCGGCAAGGCATCGTCATCGTCGTCGCGAGGAACTTCGCGGGCGGCAGCGAAACCACTTTCGCGCCGATTGGCGTAAAAGCGAACGCTGCGTGGACCTATCAGGACAAGGTCGCTGAGGCCTTCGCCCATCAAGTCGGCCAGATGCCCTTGTGGGTTGAAGAACTCTGCCGGAAACGCCTGGAAGGTAGCGAAGTTCGACCACTTTCTATCCGCGCCCAGGGAGAAAAAGCCGCTAAGCCCCGGTTGGGCGATGATCCAGTCCAGGCGACCGTCACCAGTAAGGTCGCTTAGGGTTTGGCTCAGTGTATTCGCGGTGTCGGCAACGGGAATCTCAGGCAGCGCTTTCCACTGGTCGTAAGCCACTTCGTCCGTCCCGGCTTTGGCTCGCATGGGCTCACGGTAGTGCCAGCCTGCATCGCTTCGATGGAGCACGCCGGGCACACCTTCGCCGTACAAATCCACCCATTGGAAACTTTGTTCGTCGCTGAACCCCGGCATGTTCTCAAAGTGCTTCCAGGCGGGCTTATCGAGCAGGCCTTTGAATTCGCTGTAGTGGAATTCCATGGGGGGACGGCTTTGGGGAACTGCTCCGTCGCCGAACGCTTGGTCATGCGCTGCGCTCAAGAAGTTGTAGCCCAGGAGCGTCTGACGATATTCAAGCAGCAGACGCCGCACGAGCACCGGATCGGCGCCCAGCGCTTCGGGAAAGCGATGGAACATCAACACCTGGCGGCATAGGCGATCGGTACGCAGTTCGAAACCGTAGGCAAAGGTGGAAAACCCATCGCTACGTTTTTGCGATTGTAGTCCTTCATAAGATGGTTTTTTCTCGTACTCGGTGCTTCGCTCACCGTAGTCGAACACCAACTCGAAGTGCCATTGGTCCTGCTTGGGTGGATCTGTTTTCCAAGCATAAAGGCTGGCGTCGGCCTTCACATTGCCATAGCGCACATGGCTCAAATAGCGTTGGGCCCCGCCATTTCCCGCGTACACATATTGAATGTGCTCACCATGGGCATTCAGGCTTTCCTCCAACAGCCATTCACCTACCCGGCTTGCATCCTGAGGATCGGTCCGTCGCGACCGGGGATTTTTTCCGTAGACATGCAGGCTGCCGTCGGCCCCGTGCACGAGCCAGAAACCTGGTTTATCCAGGCCTGACGACCAATGTTCAATCCGATCGAAGCTGCTTTCGATTCTTGGCAGATGACGGGTCACCGTGTAGGTCGTGCCCAGGTCCAGGCCGTTGTAGCGATTGACTCGGATTGGACTGACGCCGTGTTCGGGCAACCAGACCACGCCGCTGGGGCCGACGATCTCATCGTCATCGGTATAGGCAGGTACGCCCTTGCTGGTACGTCGCGCCACGCAAGGTAACGAAAGCCCCCAGCCGGTACCGAACACGCCGTTGCCGGCTGAGCTGCTGTAGCTCAAGGACAAGGCCGGAGCGAAGCCGCGCCCAGGAGAAATCGGCAACGCAACCTCGTAGGCAGCCGTGCCGTGGGCACCGACGGGGCTCCACCCTTTGCCGATGCTTTGGATAGCACCGCCACCCTTGGGCAGGGACGGCGCGGTGACGGGCAATGTGGTTTGTTCACTCATGACATACCCCCGCCGACCCTGGCTGTGTAGCTGATGTGCACGATGATGTCGGTCAGCGACTCGAGCATGTCCTTTTGTGTGTCGGGGTTGGGGAATGTCAGTCGCCATTGAGAAACCGCACCGGTGTATTCAAACGGCAGGTAACGTTCATCGTTGAAGTTCAGGGTGAACAGGCCGTTGTCGTCGACGCCGGTGGAAAGGGCGATCTGCTGGTTGGCGCGCCGGCCTTCCATGACCCGCCCCGGGTCATCGGCGGACATGAACACTTTGCTGGAAACCTGGGTCAGCGTGGCCCGGATGTTTTCGTAAGGACCCACAACGGTCGGCAAGGAAACGCTGATGGTTTTGATCCGCCGCATGTAGTGTTTCTGGCCTTTGTAATCATTCTCGAAAAGATCATGGGGCAGCTCGAATTCGCATTGGCCTTTCTTCAGTTCGGCATGCATGTCCAGCCATGGCTTGTTGATCGTCGAGGTTGTGGTCAGGTCCGTTAATTGACGCAACGAAATCGTCTTGCGTATCTCGAGCTCTCGCTCGTTACGGCTCAGATATCCGGCCTGCATGTTCAACAGGCTGAGTTTCAGTTGCTCGCCTGCTCCTAGTCCTCGATAGGTTGTATTCCATGCGCCGGGCCGAACGAATCGTGTGTGGTAATCGCCAATTTCGTATTGCCAACAATGCTCGGCGGCCAAACACAGGGAGAGCGTAGTGTCGTAGGCTTGGCGATAGAGTGCGGCAAACTGGCTGTTCAGCCATTGGTACAGCTGTGCTTTGGTAAATCGCTTGCTGAGAAAATCGTAATGGGTCTTGGTTTGGCTCAGGGTTGATTCGGCAAGGCGCAGTTGCAGGCGAGTGGCGGTTTCCTGCTCAGTGAATTGCGCCAGTTGTGCGTCAATCTGGGCCAGTTCGAGCTGTGATTGATCATAGGTGTGTTGCCAATCCTCCCGGCGGCGATCGAATATGGCTTGACGGTCGAGGTCGGCCGCTATCGTGCGGTTTATGATCGCAGTGCTATGGGCGGCCGCAGAGGCTGAGAGCAACGGCCCCTCCCAACGGCTGCCGCCCATGCAAAACCCCACCATGTTTGGAGCCAGCATCGCCAACCCCGCCCCGATTTGGAAAGACAGTGCAGCAGCCTCAAACGTACCGCTGGATATGGCGAACCCACTGACGGCTATTTCCTTGCCAGTTAGACTACCGTCCAGCAGTTTTTTGTAATGGGTTACCCGGTTTTGAACAATTGCCTGGCTTGCGAGCAGCGCCTGGCGGTTCTGACGATCGATATTCAAGGCCTGGCGCTGCAGGTCGACCGAGATTTTCGCCAATTCCCAGGCCTGCTGTTGTTGCAGTTCTTGCAACTGCGCCTGTTCCTTGCGTTCGATCAGCGACAGCAGTGTGGTGCCAAACTGGCTGAGGCTTTCCACCGCACTCAACGCCTGATGGTGCATGACCGAGAACCGAAAGTGCGGGATAGCTGTGGGCGGCACCCCTCGAACCGTATTGTCCGAAGTATTCAAGGCCGCAGGGCCGAGCAACACGCGAGGATCCAGCGGCGCTGCAAATATCGGCAGATGCAGCGGTTTGCCAGCAATGTCGAGGTTATGTCGCAAGTTGTACAGGCGGCTTTCTGCAATGTCCCAGCACCGGAGCAACTGCGGGTGAAACGGCAGGCGCAAATACGGGCTGTCGGTCGCTGACAAGGACGCGTGCTCGCCGCTCCCACGAACCGACAATGACGGCTGGGAATGGGCATGTGATTGTTCAAATGTCCGTAAATCGCCACTGGTCGTTTGGCTCAGCGTTTGTAGGCTGATGCTCGTCCAATCATCGATGAGTTGAACGATCGGGCGTGGTCCCAATAGATCCAGCACCCGCACGTACCATAGCTTTGCCTCGCTGAGGCTGTCAGGGGTCAGTTCGCGGTAGGCGGCGTCGCCTCGATTGATCAGGATATCGAGGTACAGGAAGTACAGCGCCTTGCGAAAGTGCACTGGATGACTGAGCGCGATCAGATGAGGGTCGTGGGGCGCCTGGTCGGCATACGAAGGCGTGCTGCTGTCGAGCAAAGGAACGGCCTTCCAGCAATTTTCTTTGCCGCGACTTGGATCGAAGACGCGGCGCAACCAGAGCTCGGCTTCTTCGTAGCGCTGCTCGGCGTTCAAGCGATGAGCGACCAGCCATGGCAGATGGAGGAACAGTTCGGTGAAATAACGACCGTAAGGTCCGTGGAAATCCATCCCATTGTTGACGCCGTCGGATATGGTCGGTTCGCGCAAGTGTTGTGTCGTCCAATCGAACAGTTCATCCAGGCCGTTTTCTGTACGGCGGATCAGTTCTGCGGCAAACGTGGTGTTCAACCTGATCGGCTGGCGGAGTAGGCTTCCGACATCGCTGGTTTTGGCGGCGCTATGGGTGAAATCGATGAATTGGGCGGTGCATAGTCCGGCTGTCGATGAGGAAGTAATGCCTGGGGCCTGGCGGCGCGTCGGGATGAAGCTCAGCTTGATGCCTTTAAGAGCGGAATAGCGCTTCGTTTCCGGTTCATTGGGGTAGACAAAGGCGACCCCACAAAAAAATGTATCGCCGTCACCGCTGAGTTCCCTGCTGTGCCAAACGAACTCGAAGGACTTCATGAGCTTAGGCGCGGGGTTGGACTCCGCTACCACCGTCAGGTCTTTATATGACGGCGCTTGAGTTTCCAAGTGGGTTGGCTGACGGAAAATTACATATTGAAGGTAAAGCGGTTCATCAAGACTGACGACGGCCTGACCAAGGTCCTGAGCTGTGCCATTGCTGGCTTGCATCGTTACGTTTCGTACCTGTCCGGAAACTGAGCTGTCATTCCCGCGTCTACTTTCCTTAATCAGATGCCGTACTGCCGCTGTAGAAACAACTTTTCCCCGAAGGTTTGTATTTGCGTGCAGGGTAATACCGAGCGAATGTTCAGAGTCTCTGAGTACATCAGCCATGCCGTCGATCGATAGCTTGTGCGGGTGCGATAACGGGGTGTGGCTGCTGATGGTGAGTTGTGAACCCGGCTCAAGCACAACGTAGGCTGCGTCTGGCAGGCTGCGAGCAGGAAGTACAAAGTCAAGTTGAAGTCTCGGGGATTGATCGGGCCGGGTTGCAAGTCTCAACTTGATTGTTTCAGGAGTTGTATATAAACCCACCCCGTTGAGGTCAAGGCTTGAGGTCATGCGTAGCGTCACCGCGGAGGCGGTCCGGTCTGTTTTCGATCTGATGCTTATCCGATGTTGTTGGCTTTCGAAATCCGACATGAGAATGTTCATGTCCGTTGGGAGAGACGCTTCAGCGATTTCGATTTCTGAAAGTATTCTTGTTTGAATGCGCTGGTTGGCAGCGCCTATGTGCTCTTTCTCGGTGATGGTTGGGCTAGTAGTGGCGAGGTTGCTGTCGATACAAATCGTTCTATTAAAGGCAAATTCGTTGTCGGCCTTATGGAGGGCGTCGGTTTTGGACCCTGCTGCAAACAGAGTGAGAAACAATGCACCGTGGGCGCCTTTATTGTGTTGCTCAGCTACAGTACCTATGGATGATTTAATGGCATTAAGGTCCTTGCCACATAGTATTTTGTCCTCGCAATAACCCTGCAGGCCAACTCGTGGGGTACTCCAAATGCCATCCTGTTTTTTAAAGCAATAGCACAAGCGCAGTAGCGGATGATTCATTTGTGGGGCCGTGGCTTCGGCGCTTGAAGGAGCGCTGGAGGCGGGCTGCTCCTGATGGATGCATTCTGCCCAGATAACGAACAGACGATTGTTGAACCAGACAGGACGAATCGAGTGTTCGACCGCGCTGTCGGGAATCGGCACATCGGCTTTTTCCCAATCCGACCAGGCGAACGGATCCGGCTGGTCCAGTTTGGTGGCGATGGCCGGTAGCGGCGGTGGCGTACCGTCCAGCGGACGTTGCCCCATGTTCAACGAGCGCCAGAAATAGGTGTTTTCGGTGCGGGACTTGGCGATGAAATAGTAGGTGCTGTTGGTAAAATCTGCACCGTCGATGTAGCCATTGAGGATATTCAGGTTGGCGATTTCTTCGAATCGGGTCAGGTAGGCCATGACCGCCGATTGAACCGCATCAGCCTGGATCCGGTTCTGGTTGAGTTCGTTTTCCAACTGCTGAAAGTTGTCGCTCTTGTTGTTTCTCAGGACGGGGTCCAGGTAACTTGCGGGGAAATTAAGCAGCTTTTGATGAGCGGCCCAGATGGGGTATTGATGCATCTCGTTGCGCCACGTTTGCAAGTGCTCGGGGGTGATGTTTGCCCGGTCGTAGCCGGGCTCCATATTCATCAGGATGCGATTGATGTATTGCTGAAGGCTGGCAATGGCGCACGCCACAGGTGTGGTGGGCACATCCTGGCTGACCAGCACGTCCAGTAGCCAGTATTCGTAGAGGTCTCGGGCGGACTTGAGCTGCACTGTTCCTGACGGGCCATTGGCGGGCACAATCTTGTTCAGGTAGTACGCCAACTGTGCATCGCGCAAGCTTTCATCCAGCTGCTGTTTCATGGCAACGGTCATATTCAATCCTTGAATAAAAAATGTGCGCCTCAATGGCACGCAGCGATCAGGCCTTCACCGACGGCTTTCCAGTACTGCGTCGGGCTGCCGCTATTGAGTTCAGTAGCCTTGAGCAGCAGGCTTGCCGACAGGCCTGTACTCATGCAACACGCCTGGCAACGCATGACCCAATCCACGTCTTGCATCGTCATGGCGCGTTTCGATGTCAGCTTCGCTGTCAGGCAACTCACTTGCCCAGGGTTCCAGCCCAGCAGGTGAGCCAACAGGTGGTTGGCTGTCTCTGCCGAGTGTTGAGACGGGTCTTGATTGGCGAGTTGGAAGTAGTGCAGCAGGTTTTCTTCTGACTGCGCCTGATGTCTTGCGCAATGACTGAACCGTTCGAGTAGAAACAGTGTTTGGGGGGTAAGCGTTCCCGAACTGTCCGAGGCTAACCACTTGGGATGGTCCATCAACACCTGTAGCGTGCTGCTGCTCAGATGCAATTTTTGACAGGCTTCAGCGGTGCGAAGCACGTGGGTCAGCAATCCAGGTGTTTTGCCAACAGTTTCGGCGATCGCCTCGACAATTCCTGTGACATTCGTGTCGGCCATTTTCATCACGCTGGGAAGGTATTCGGCGGACAAGTCCGCCGTATCGTGCAGCAATGTTTCTACCAGGCGTTGATGGTCGCTGATGGATTTGGCGTGCTCCCGAAAGACGGCCAATCGATTTTCCAGGTTCTGGTTCAACGGCAAGTCATGCCCGGCATTGTCGAACCGGCGACACCATAGCAGCACATCGAGATTGTTTTGCTTGAGCCAGTCCACTGCCCAATCCATTGCCATCAGTACGTCGAGAATGTCGGGGTGCGTGGTATCCAGTGCTCCGGTCACTAACGCCCGACAGAACCTATCACCTCCCAATAGCTGGGCCAGCTCTGTGCACTCAAGCGGCGACAGCCCGAACATCCGTGCGATGCGGGCCTGGCGGTAGAGCGAGGAGATCGTCGGCAAATCCTGTTTCAGTGGCAGGTATTTTTTGGTCTGTTTCATCAGCAGTAGCAACGCGTCTTCGGTGATGGCGAGTCCCAGGCCCGCGCCGAGATAGCTGAGTGTCTTGAGGTCGGCTGTATCAAGGTTTGTCGCTTGCCCCCCCCACGCAGGGCTTTGGAGAAGACCGGTGCGATTGAATACCTGGTCGAACAACGAAACACGCTCTGCACTAGCGCGGGTCGGCATTTCGCTCATGAGCGAGGCAAATTCTTCTGGTGTGATGCCATGACGCCGCCTCATGTACTGATAGACCCCCAGCGCGCGCAAGGTATGGACGCTGAGTGTCATTGTGGCGTCGCCTTCCGAATGCATGACATTGACGAGTAGCGTATCCAGTTCGGCAAAGGGGATACCGGTCCATTGCTGCAATCGGACCATTCGCTGCATGCGGTCGAAACGTTCGTAGGACTTGTTACTGAACCCTTGTTGGGTCGTTTGGGTTTCAAGCTGTAGGGCGGGGTACGCGTAGGGGCCATTGATGTAACTAGCGTCCTGGCGGTTACGAGTCGAGGGCGGGCTGTTGGACGAGACATGAGGGCTGTACCGGCCATGCCCCAGTAGCTGCTTGACCTGCTCTGTCGTCAGCCCGGTGCGTTCTTTGAAGAATTCGAGGTCGCCCAGGCGCCCAACTTCTTCAGTGCCGTAGGATTTTTTCAGGACTTCGAAATCGGTTTGCGAAGCGAGGGGGGCGAGCAATATCTTCTGCTGCTGCGGACTGAGCCCTGAAAGCAGCTTTTGTGCCTCGCTGGGTGACTGCGAAACGTATCCGTACGTTGAACCGTCCTGGCAAAACGCAAGCTTGAGACTGATCTGGTAATTCACTTCGCCCAAGGTTGGTTTGCCTGAGCCCAACCCAAGCAGGCATTGCTGATGATGAAGGTCATAGGGCAATGAAAAGGGATAGTGTGCGCTGGCCAAGGCCTGATGGACCGTTGTGCCCTCATCGAGACTGGCCTCGATATTGCTGCGCAACGTGTCGTTGACGATGTTGAGCATCGGGCGTGGAACCATGGCACTTTGTGAGTCGAGCATCAGTGTGTCGAGATCCGCTCGACGTGATCCCAGGGCTATCTTGCGGCCATCTGTGGAGCTGTCTTCCAACTGTCTGGCAAACAGATACAGCGCACGCAGGTAGGCGACGGGCGAGTCGATCGCGGCGATGTCACCGTCCTTGCAGAATTGATCCCAGTTTTCCTGGAACAGCGCTTGATAGCTGATCGGCCCTGATGTTGGGTCTGAACCCAGGCTGCGTCGGACACGGGGCTTGGCGTCGCTGGAGGAGAGTTGATGCTCCAAGTACAAGCGACTGATCCTTCGGGCATGGCTCTGCGCGTTGTCATAGGACTGCTCGGCATTCACATCGCAGTACCTGGCGACTTCCTGGGCGAACTGCGCCTTGCTCATGCGCACGATATCGAACACCGATGTCACGCCCATTTGTGCGAGGGCGGTTTTCAAAGCGGTTTTTGTGGCGCCCTCACCATCGTGGGAGCCAACGAGCCTGTGCAACAGTAAGTTGTTGCTTACGTCCATGTGGGGCATCTCCTGTGCGAACGGAATGTGCTTGTTCAAGCGAAAACCGTACAGGAGCGGGCAAAGAAAAGCGGTAGGACTAGAGACGGGAGATTTGTACGAAAGAGCGATTCGTGGGTAGGGCTGCTGCTAATCCTGTGGAAGCGGAGTTGCTCGCGAAGGCGAGGTCAGCCAACTTCAATGTCGGCTGATCCGGCGCTTTCGCGAGCAGGCTCGCTCCCACAGTGGTGGAGCGAGTGTTTAGACGCGGAAGTGGCTGACCATCATCTGCAACTGATTACCCAACCGTGCCAGTTCCACACTGGAGGCGGCGGTTTCTTCGCTGGCG
The DNA here is from genome assembly GCF_017498305.1 of Pseudomonas sp. OA65. Taxonomy (NCBI): domain Bacteria; kingdom Pseudomonadati; phylum Pseudomonadota; class Gammaproteobacteria; order Pseudomonadales; family Pseudomonadaceae; genus Pseudomonas; species Pseudomonas sp. OA65. Next base: position 216,018 of record NZ_JAGDEZ010000005.1, on the reverse strand, counting down.
GCGGCGGTCTGTTCGGAGACGTCGCGCACGTTGATGATGCTGCGGCTGATCTCCTCGGCCACTGCGCTCTGCTGCTCGGCAGCGGCCGCGATCTGCTGGTTCATCGACTGGATGTTCGACACCGTGCGGGTGATGTTTTCCAGTGACACGCCGGCCTTGCGGGTCAGGGCCACGCTGCTGTCGGTGAGGCTGCGGCTGTTGTTCATCACTGCAGCCACTTGCTGGGTGCCGTTCTGCAGGCCGGCCACCAGGCCTTCGATTTCCTCGGTGGATTTCTGCGTGCGCTGGGCCAGGCCACGGACTTCGTCGGCCACCACGGCGAAACCACGCCCGGCTTCACCGGCCCGGGCCGCTTCGATCGCGGCGTTGAGCGCCAGCAGGTTGGTCTGCTCGGCCACGGCCTTGATCACGTCCATGACGGCGCCAATCTTGTCGCTTTCCTGTTGCAGCACGCTCATGGCGTCGGTGGAGCGCACCACTTCGCTGGCCAGGCGTTCGATCTGGGCGATGGCTTCGCTGACCACCTGATCGCCGGCGCGGGCTTCGCCATCGGCGGCGGCTGCGGCCTGGGAGGCCTCTTCGGCATTGCGCGCCACTTCCTGGACCGTGGCGGTCATCTCGTGCATGGCGGTCGCGACCTGGTCGGTCTCGACTTTCTGGCTGTTGACCCCGGCGCTGGTCTGCTCGGTCACGGCGGACAGTTCTTCGGCGGCGCTGGCGATCTGGGTCACGCCGTCGCGGATGCTGCTGATCAGGTCACGCAAGGTCACGCCCATGCGCGCGATGCCTTGTTGCAGCACACCCAGCTCGTCGCGGCGGGTGACGATGACGTTCTGCGACAGGTCGCCGCCGGCAATGCGTTCGACCACGGCCAGGGTTTCACGCAGCGGGCCGGTGATCTGGCGCGTGATGATCACGGCCGCGATGATGCCGACCAGCAATGCCAACAGAGTGCTGACCAGTTGCAGGGTGCGGGCCTGGGCACTTTCGGCGTCGCGACGGTCGAGCTGGATCTGGTACAGCTGCTCGCTCAACGTCACGATTGACGCGCCCTGTTCAGTCATTTCCTTGCGTGCCTGTACCGCGTCGGCGGTGGCCAGCTTGAAGGCCTGCACGGCGCTGCGGTATTGGGTCAGGGCGTTTTCCAGCTGACGCAGTTCATCCTGGCGGGTGCTGGAGAAACGTTCGTTCAGTGGCTTGAGCGAAGCGATGGCGGCGTCCAGTTGGGCGAGGGCCTTGCGTTCAGTGTCGGCGTTGCTGTTGGCGGTGTAGCCGCGCACTTCATAGCGGGCCAGCATGAAGGCCAGCTTGGCCTCCGTGATCGCCTGGAACTGGATGAAACGCTCATCGCCAAGGGCCATCTGGCGCACGTCGGCGTCGAGGGTCTCGATCAGTTTGAGGGCGACCTCGGCGTTCGTGCCCATGACATCGCGGGCGCTGTTGCCGGTGCGGTAGGCGCTGCGCATTTTGTTCAAGGACACCTGATAGGCGCCGATGACCGCGCTCTGCTCCTTGAGCAGCTTGACGTTTGCCGGGCTTTTGAAGCTGCTGAGCAAGGCATTCTGTTGCGCGACGAAACCATCGAGGGTGGTCTGCACATTTTGTGCGACGGTCTCGTCACCGTTGGCCAGCATGTATTGCAGGCGAACCACGCGCAGCTTGGTCAGGCCGGCGTTGAGCTGGGTGATGTCGCTCATCCAGTTACTGCGATCGATCAGCCCACCGAGGCTGGTCCAACTGGTCAGGGCCAGCAGGCAGGTCAGTACCAGCACCAGGCCGAAGCCCAGGCCCAATTTCATGTTGACGCTAATGTTGCCAAACCAGCTGTTCATCAATTCCTCCAGGAACGTTGTGCTGCTTGATCATCGGTACGCTGGAAGATTGTTGTTGTTAAGAGCCAGCAAAAACGTGTGCAGGCCTGTATCGGCCGCCGGTCCTGGATCTGAAAGTTTTTTTCCGGGTATTGGCGGGGCGCTGAACGCCAGGCAAAAAAAAGCCCGCTGGGAGCGCGGGCTAAAACCTTAGTTTCTTGAATGAGCGAGGCGACTGTACCCAATCACGCGGGGGCGTGGGGTGAAGAAAAGTTTATGTGGCCGGCGCCTTGCACGACCTCATGTCCTCGGACACTTTTCACCTGAGATCAAACCGATCCAGGTTCATCACCTTGACCCACGCCGCGATGAAGTCCTTGACGAACTGCTCTTGCGCATCCGCGCTGGCATAGACTTCGGCCAAGGCCCGTAGCTGGGCGTTGGAGCCGAAGACCAGGTCGACACGGCTGCCGGTCCATTTGACCTGGCCGGTCTTGCGGTCGCGGGCTTCGAAGGTTTCCTGGGTGTCGGAAAGGGGTTTCCATTCCACGCCCATGTCCAGCAGGTTGACAAAAAAGTCGTTGCTCAACGTCCCTGGCCGTTGGGTAAAGACACCGTGAGCGGTGTGGCCGACGTTGGTATCGAGTACCCGCAGACCGCCGATCAGCGCCGTCATTTGCGGGGCGCTGAGCGTCAGCAGTTGTGCCTTGTCGATCAGCAGCGCCTCGGCAGACACGCGGTACCGACCCTTGAGGTAGTTGCGAAAGCCATCGGCGATAGGCTCGAGAAAACCGAACGACTCCACGTCCGTCTGTTCCTGGCTGGCGTCCATGCGTCCCGGCGCGAACGGTACCGTCACGCTGAGCCCGGCATTCTTTGCCGCCTGTTCAATACCGGCGCTGCCGGCCAGCACGATCAGGTCCGCCAGGGAGATTTTCTTGCCGTCGGATTGAGCGGCGTTGAACGCGCTCCGGACCTTGTCGAGGATCGCCAGCACTTGGGCCAGTTGCTCAGGCTGGTTGACTGGCCAATCCTTCTGCGGGGCCAGGCATAGGCGGCCTCCATTGGCGCCGCCGCGTTTGTCGGAGCCGCGGAAGGTGGAGGCCGCGGTCCATGCCGTAGACACCAGCTGTGGAACCGTGAGACCCGAGGCCAACAGCTTGCCTTTCAGGGCGGCGACGTCGCTGTCGTCGACCAGCGGATGGTTGACCGCTGGAATAGGGTCTTGCCACAGCAGTTCTTCGTTGGGCAGTTCCGGGCCGAGGTAGCGTGAGAGCGGGCCCATGTCGCGGTGGATCAGCTTGAACCAGGCGCGGGCGAAGGCGTCGGACAACTGGTCCGGGTTGGCCAGGAAGCGCCGGGAGATTTTTTCGTAGATCGGGTCGAAGCGCAGTGCCAAGTCGGTGGTCAGCATCGTTGGGTTGCGCCGTTTGGCCGGGTCGTGGGCATCGGGAATGATCCCCGCGCCTGCACCGTTTTTCGGCGTCCATTGGTGCGCGCCGGCCGGGCTCTTGGTCAGTTCCCACTCGAAGCCGAACAGGTTCTCCAGGTAGTTGTTGCTCCAGCGGGTGGGCGTGGTGGTCCAGGTGACTTCCAGGCCACTGGTGATGGTGTCGGCGCCCTTGCCGGTGCCGAAGGTGCTCTTCCAGCCCAGGCCTTGGAGCTCCAGGCCGGCGGCTTCGGGCTCGGCACCGACGTTGTCCGCAGGTCCCGCGCCGTGGGTCTTGCCGAAGGCGTGGCCGCCGGCAATCAGTGCCACGGTTTCTTCGTCGTTCATCGCCATGCGGCCGAAGGTTTCGCGGATGTCCAGCCCGGCGGCGACCGGGTCCGGCTGGCCCTCGGGGCCCTCCGGGTTGACGTAGATCAGCCCCATCTGCACGGCGGCCAGCGGGTTTTCCAGATTGCGTCCGTCGTCAGTGCGGCTTTCTTCGTTGCCAGGCTCGGCGACCAATTGGCCTTCGCCGGGATCCTGCATGGCGGCTTTGTCGGGCTTGCCGTAGCGAACATCGCCCCCCAGCCATTTGTTTTCGGAGCCCCAGTAGACGTCTTCATCCGGCTCCCAGACATCGGCGCGGCCACCGGAAAAACCGTAGGTCTTGAAGCCCATGGACTCCAGCGCGACGTTACCGGTGAGGACGATCAGGTCGGCCCAGGAAATGTTGCGACCATACTTCTGCTTGATCGGCCACAGCAGCCGGCGTGCCTTGTCGAGGCTGACGTTGTCGGGCCAGCTGTTGAGCGGAGCAAAGCGCTGCTGGCCGGAGCCCGCGCCACCGCGACCGTCACCGGTGCGGTAGGTGCCTGCACTGTGCCAGGCCATGCGGACAAACAGCGGTCCGTAGTGACCGAAGTCCGCTGGCCACCAATCTTGCGAGTCGGTCATCAGTGCGTTGAGGTCTTGTTTCAAGGCCTGGAAATCCAGGCGCTTGAACGCTTGGGCATAGTTGAAATCCTCACCCATGGGGTCGGACAGCGAGGCGTGCTGGTGCAGGATCTTCAGATTCAGTCGGTTCGGCCACCAGTCGCGGTTCGTCGTGCCACCGCCAGCGGCGTGATTGAACGGGCATTTCGATTCGTTTGCCATGGGAAGCTACCTTTGGTCGTATTCATCCAGCTATCCAGCCCGGCCGGGCTTCGGATAGCGACAGGCGAAATAAATGACACAGGGCGCAGGGCTCACAGTTCGCTCAACTGATCGTGTGTGGCGACACGGCTACGTGCGCTGGTTGCCAGTGCAATGGCCCACGGCAAGCCCAATACGTTTCTGAACGCTTCGTATCTGTTGTCAGGTTTCACGGGCCGGATTGCACCAGCCTGAACTCAGGCTAGTCCCCCTTTGCCAGATAGCTAATAGGCGCAGTATTAACGGCCGATAGGGATAATCTTTTATCGAAGCCAAGCGGCAAGCCTCGACTCGTGGTCAAGGCGTTGCCACGGGCCCTATCCGACTCGGATGAGAGCCCCTACTCGCTAGCGCTTCACCGTTTCTTCAAGAGAGAAGCGTCCCAGTGGGTTTTGTTGGAAGTGCTCGATGTTCTTGCGCGAGATATTGATGTACGGGCTGTAGTAGAGATCGATCCAGTTGACGTCCTGCTTGGCGATCGCTTGAAGATCGGTGTACATCTGCTTGCGCTTGGTCGGGTCCACTTCTACCCGCGCGGCCGCGACCAGATCCTTGACCTTATCGTTCTTGTAGCGGGTCATGTAATTCATGTTGGTGTCGTGTCCCAGCACGAAGGTGGTCTTCTGGTCCGGGTCGAGGATGTCGTTGGTCCAGTACATCACGGACAGATCGTAATCGCCGTCGATCAGCATTTGCCAACTCTGGGTAGGATCGACTTTCTGCAAGGTGGCTGTCACGCCGACGGCTGCGAGCTGTTGCTGGACCAGCACGGCGATCTGCTCGTCGGCTTCATTGCCCGCATTGACCACATAGTTGAGCTTCAGGCCTGAGGCGCCTGCATCCGCCAGCATTTTCTTGGCTTTTTCCGGATCGTACGGGCGCTGCAGATTATCGGCGTTGTGATAAAGCGCGCCTTTAGGAATGTAGGAATAAGCCACCTGGCCATGACCGAACGTCACGGTATCGACCAGGGATTTTTTGTTGATCGCAAGGTCCAGGGCCTGGCGTACTTCAGGCTTGCCCAGCAGTCCGTGCTCATGGTTGATCAGCAGATGATCCTCACGGGTGGAGGGATCCATGTGTACGACCAGGTTGGGATCTTTTTTCAGGGTTTCGACGCGCGAGAAGGGCACGAAGATCGCCGAATCCAGTTCACCGGCCTGTACCTTCAACATCCGCGTATTGTCATCCGGGATGGAGATCCATTCCACGCCATCCAGGCTCACCTTGTCGGCTTGCCAGAAGTTGGGGTTCTTCTCCAGCACCACGCGATCACCGCGTAGCCACTCCTTGACGATAAAGGCGCCAGAGGCAACGGGGTCCTGGGCATAGGCTTCCTCACCCATTTTTTCCATGGCCTTTTGCGACAGGATGGAGACGTTGGGCAACGCCAGCTGCGCGAGGAAGGGCACTGAAGGGCTCGTGAGTGTCACCACCAGAGTCTGCGGGTCGGGTGCCTGGGCCTTGTCGATAATCTTGTAGGAGTCGCTCCACAGCGACCCTTTGTTGTCGCGAATGCGCAACAGACTGAACGCTGCATCGCTGGCGGTAATCGGTGAGCCGTCGGAGAACTTGGCCGAGCGCAGTTTGAAGGTGTAAGTCAGGCCATCGTCGGAAACCTGCCAGCTTTCGGCCAGCCCCGGCACCAGTTTGGTACCGGTGTTGTCGACGCGCACCAATACGTCGTAGACATTGGAGAACACCCAGTTATCACGATTCTGCGCGCTTTTGATCGGGTCGAACGTCGTACTTTCTTCACGGCAACCGATGGTCAGCACGCCTGCCGCCTGGGCGACACCGGCCGCCAGAGTGCAAACGGTCAACGTCGCGGCGGTCAGCAACTTCAAATGTTTCGATCGCATGGTCAAACTCCCTATTGATGAATGTTTTTTAGAGCAATGGCTCTCCGAGCACACAGCTATAACGATGTCCATTGATGTCATGGATGGGGGGCGGCGTTTTCGCGCAGATGGGTTGTGCATACCGGCAGCGCGGGTGAAAAGCGCAGCCGGATGGAAGGTTCAGTGGGCTGGGTGGCTCGCCAGGCAGGGGTTCGCTCAGCAACGGTCGAGTCGGATCGATGTGTGGAATGGACTGGATCAGCGCGACGGTATAAGGATGCCGCGGGCTGCTGAACACGGCATCCGTGGGGCCTTGCTCGACGATCTCGCCGAGGTACATCACGGCGACCCGATCACAGAGCCGCCGAACGATCGCGAGGTCGTGAGCGATGAACAGAATCGCCAGGTTCATGCGCTGTCGCAGCTCCAGCAGCAGGTTGATGATCTGTCCCTGGATGGAAACGTCCAGCGCGGCCACGCATTCATCGGCGATGATCAACCGTGGCTCGATGGCCAGTGCCCGAGCGATCCCCACACGTTGGCATTGACCACCACTCAACGAACCCGGCTTGCGGTGGGCCAGCTCCGGTCGCAGGCCAACCAGGTTCAGCAGTTCATCGACCCGCCGGCCAATCAGCGATGCAGGAATCGCACAGCGCACTCGCAGCACTTCAGCCAGGGTGTCGCCGATACTCATTCGCGGATTGAGGGCGGTGTAAGGATCCTGGAAAATCATCGCGGTTTCGTGGCGCAGCCGCTCGATGTCGATCCGCTTGCCTTGAGCCATATCCACGCCATCGAACAGGATTTGTCCGGCGCTGACCTCCGTGAGGCGCAAGATGGCCCGACCCAGGGTGCTCTTGCCGCTGCCCGACTCACCCACCAGCCCAAGCACTTCCCCGGTGGCCAGGCTCAGCGACACACCGTTGACGGCTTTCAACCATTGCCTGTTGATTCCGAACGGACCACTGCCAGGGGCGGCGAAGCGCACCTGTAGATCCTTCACGTGCAACAGGGTCATGACGAAACTCCCACCGGCAGCGGGTAATGGCAGGCCACTCGGTGTGCCTCTGTCGTGACTTGCATCTGTGGCAACAACTGCGTGCACTGGCTGCGCTGCTGAAGGCAGCGTGGGTTGAAGCGGCAACCGGTGGGCAGCGCATCCAGCAGAGGAGGCTGGCCGGCGATGGTTTTGAGCATGGCATGGCCGGCGCTGGTAGCCGGTTGGCAGTCGATCAGGGCCGCTGTATAGGGATGTCGTGGGTGAGTCAGCAGATCAAGCTTGTTGCCATGCTCGCAGAGCCGACCGGCATACATCACCGCGATGGAATCACAGGTCTGGGCGACGACACCCAGGTCGTGGGTAATCATGATGATCGATAGCCCACGTTGATCGCGCAAATCCAGGAGCAGGCGCAGGATCTGTGCCTGTACCGTGACATCCAGGGCGGTTGTCGGCTCATCGGCGATCAGCACCTGGGGGTTGCAACCTAAGGCCACGGCGATCATGGCGCGTTGACGCATGCCACCGGAAAACTCATGGGGATAACTGTCGACCCGCCTTAGCGGATCGGGAATGCCCACCTGGCGTAACACATCGATGGCCTTCGCCCGTGCTTCACGTTTGGACGCCCCCTGATGCAGGCGTATGCCCTCGCCGATCTGTTCGCCGATACGCATCAATGGGTCAAGATGGCTGCCGGGATTCTGAAAAATCATCCCCAGCCGCCGACCCCGTATGCCCCGCATGTCGGCTTCATCCAGCGACAGCAGATCCTCACCGGCGAGGCGCACGGCCTTGCCCTTGACCCGCAGGTTTGAAGAGGGTAGCAAGCGCATCAAGGCCCGGCACGCCATCGTCTTGCCTGAGCCGCTTTCACCCACCAGACCGAGGATTTCACCTTCGGCCAGGTCAAATGACACGCGATCCACCAGCGTGACTTCGCCCTCACCGTGGCCGGCGATCACGCTGAGGTCTTCGACGTGTAACACCGGTGTGCTCATGGGCGCTCTCCCAGGTGCTCGGCGACACCGTCGGCCAGCAGACTGAAACCCATGGCCAAGGTGACGATCGCCAGTCCCGGGAAGGTGCAGATCCACCAGGCATTGGTGATGAAACTCTGGCCCTCGGCGACCATCGTGCCCCACTCGGCGGTGGGTGGTTGAACCCCCAGGCCGAGGTAGCTGACCGCCGCCCCATTGAGCAGTACCAGCACCGCGTCGGACATGGAAAACACGATCGAACCGAACATGGCATTGGGCAACAGGTGCCGAAACAGAATGCGTCCATGACCGAAGCCCAGGCTTTTCGCCGCCAAGGCGAAATCGCTTTGCTTGAGCACCAGGATCTGCGAACGGATCAGCCGTGCATAGGACACCCAACCGACCAGGGCCATCGCAATATAAAAGCTGCCCAGGCCAGGGCCGAGGATGGCCATGATTGCCAACATCAGCACCAGGAAGGGGAAGGCCAGAATAATATCGATCAGGCGCATGCAGATCGTGTCGAACCGGCCACCGATATAGCCGGCCAAGGCGCCGACGCAAGTGCCGATCAAGAACGGGAAAACCACCCCGATCACGGAAATCTGCAAGTCGATGCGCGCGCCCCAGATCACTCGGGAAAGAACGTCGCGGCCGAAATTGTCCGTGCCGAACGGATGGGCCAGGCTCGGCCCCAGCAGGCGGATATCGGTGTTCTGGGCAATCGGATCGAAGGGCGCGACCCAGGGTGCGAAGAGTGCGAGCAACAGCCAGCCAAACAGAATCGCCAGGCCCAGCACGGTGGCCAGGCGCCGGTTGCGCAAGCCCAAACGCAGCGCAAGTCGCCAGGTGGGACTGAGGGCCTGGCCGCTCATCGCATGTTCACCCGCGGGTCGATCATCACGGTCAGCACATCGGCGAGGAAATTGACCGTGACGGTGGCGAGGGCCAGCACCATGGCCACGCCTTGGACCACCATGTAGTCGCGGGTAAAAATGCCGCGTACGAGCAATTGGCCGATGCCGGGAATGGCAAACAGACTTTCGATGACCACCGTGCCGCTGATCAACCAGCCGATGTTCACCGCCAGCAGGTTGACCGCCGGTACCAGGGAGTTGGGCAGCACATGGCGACGAAATATCGCCCGCTCGGACAAGCCCCGGGCTCGTGCGGCGGTGGCATGATCGGCGTGTAGCTCCATGAGCATGCTGGCGCGCAGATTGCGCACCAGCACGGCGGAGAGTGCCAAGGCAATGGTCAGGCACGGCAAAACCATGTGATGCAGTTTGTCCCACCCTGTACGTCCATAGCCTGAGACCGGGAACAGCCCCAACTGCACACTGAGCAGCAGGATCAACATGATGCCTAGCCAAAACGCCGGCATGCCAAGCCCTGCCGTGGTGAACAGGCGAATCAGGTGATCCTGCCAGCGACCCTTGTTGCGCGCCGCCACCGTTGCCAGCGGCACGGCAATCAGCAGCGCCAGCAGTACGCTGCCGAGCACCAGGAACAAGGTTGGCTCAATGCGGGTACTGATCAGCTTCAAGGCATCGACTTTGTAGAGCAGCGATTGGCCGAGATCGCCCTTGAACAGGTTCTTGAGAAAGTAGAAGTACTGCATCCACAAGGGCTGGTCCAGACCGTACTGGGCACGAATCCTGATCAGCGCCTCCGGCGTGCTGCGCGAGCCCAACAGGGCCCGGGCAGGGTCCCCGGGGATTGAGCGCACGAGCACAAAGGTGATCATGCTGATGCCAAACAGCACCGGCAATAGCTGTAGCGGGCGCGACAGTATGAAACGGTAGCGCGCCAGGTTCATGGGCTAGTTCCGATGGCGGAGCAGAAAATCCAGCAGGACTGGGAAATAGGCGTGGGGCTCTTCGTAGAACGGCATGTGGCTGCTGTTGGGGAACACATTCAGTTGTACATCCTTGAGCGCCATTTTCATGCGCATTGCACAGGCTGGCGTCAGTTCATCATGTTGACCGGTGGTGATCAGCACAGGCATTTCGAAGCCGGCCATCTGCTCGATGCGATTCCAGTCCTTGAGATTGCCGGTATAGAGAAATTCGTTGGGGCCCTGCATGGTCATGTAGGGCCCCATGTTCCAGTCGCCCAGGGAACGTGTCACCGGTGCTGGCCACTCGTCCAGACGGCAGACATGGCGATAGTTGAGCAGGGTGATGGCCGCCTGGTATTGCGGATGATCCAGGGTGCCCAAGGCTTCATGGCGCTGCATCATCGCGACGGTCTCACTGCCCAGGGCTGCCCGCAGACGTTCGAGCTCCAGGGACAGGTGAGGGATATCGCCGGCGGTATTTTCCAGGATCAGGGTTTTCAGCGCTTGGGGATGATGAATGGCGTACTCGATCGCCAGCCAGCCACCCCAGGAATGGCCCAGCAGGTGCACTTTGCCCAGGTCGAGGGTTTGGCGGACGGTCTCTACCTCCGCCACATAGCGCGTGATGTCCCACAGGGATTCGTCAGTAGGCCTGGCCGAGGCGCCGGTACCCAACTGATCGAAAGCGATGACTCGCAAGCCCTTTTCCTTGAGCCAGCCATGGCTGTCGCGCAGATAATCGCAAGGCAGTCCCGGGCCGCCATTGAGGCACAACAGCACTTCGTCGCCGTCGCCAAAGCCATAGGCCACCAGATGGTGACCATCGACTTCCACGTCGTACCGCTGGTCTGGCTCGATCTCACGCCACATCATTGCTCTCCTGCTCAGGTACCGCCCGTTGGCTAAACCTTACCGAGGAAGCTACGCGCCCATAAGCTAGCAATTCTTATAGGTTTGATCTGGCACTCCCTCGCTCAGGCGTGGCATTCTACTTGCACGATTTCAGGATTGAAATTAATAAGGGAGCTGAATGGATGCAGGCCAAGCTGTCTGACTTCAATACTCGTCTTTTGTCTGGCAGGAGCCTGGACGAACAGATGGACAATGCATTGGGGATGGTCCAGGCGTTAGGCTTTGACGCCTTGGTGTACGACTACAGTCCGGTGCCGCTGGATCATGAGGGGGCATTGATCACCCCGACCGTGCTGAAGTTGCGCAATACCCCCCGTGACTGGCATTCGCTCTGGTGTGAAGAAGGTTATTACCAGATCGACCCCGTCCAGCATCTGGCAATCAATGCCATATCTCCTTTTGTCTGGTCCTATCGACCGGAGGCAGACACGGTGCTGCAGCCGTTCATCGGCCAGAGTCATGCACCGGTCGTGAGCTACCTGCAGGATTCGCGCATGACCTGCGGCGTGACGGTGCCGATGCATTTGCCCAGAGGCGGCTTTGCGACACTGACCGGGCTGCGCGCCGATACGAAGGGGAGCACCCTGCCGGATGTCCGGCAAACCCTGGGTGACTTCAGCCTGATTTCCCATGCCCTGCAAGAGGCGGCTTTTCCGCTGCTCGGCAAGGAAGCCCGCGCATGCCCGGTTCGCCTGACCAAACGTGAGCGTGAGTGCTTGAGATTGGCCGCTGAAGGGTTGACGGCGGCGGACATCGCCAGGCAACTGAATCGTTCCTTGGCCACCATCACCCTCCACCTGACGTCTGCAATGCACAAGCTCGGCGCCAGGAATCGGGTCCAGGCCGTGGTCAGGGCGGTGCATTATCGGTTGCTCGATAGCTGAAATCGGGCAAAAACCTATCTGTTTCTCTAGTTATTCCGCCGGCCAGTCCCCGGTATCGTGTGTCGCAGGATTCCTAGGGAGCGGCACGAAATGGATTTTCCCGTAACGCACGAAGGCTTTGCGCCTTTTGGTCCGTATCAAACCTGGTATCGCATCACTGGCGACCTCAGCAGTGGCCGTACGCCGCTGCTGATCCTGCATGGCGGCCCGGGCTGTACACACGATTATGTCGATGCCTTCAAGGATATTGCCAACAGTGGCTATCCGGTGATTCATTACGACCAACTGGGCAATGGGCGTTCCACCCATCTTCCGGAAAAAGACCCCTCGTTCTGGAACGTGGCGCTCTTTCTTGATGAGTTGGAGAGCCTGTTGGATCATCTGGGCATTCGCGACAATTACGCACTGTTGGGGCAATCCTGGGGCGGCATGTTGGCCAGCGAACATGCGGTGCTCCAGCCGGCGGGCTTGCGCGGGTTGATCATCGCCAACTCCCCGGCGGACATGTCCACCTGGCTCCTTGAAGTCAATCGCTTGCGCCAGCTTCTACCCATTGAGGTGCAGCAAACACTGCTCAAGCACGAGCGAGCTGGAACCTTGACCTCTGCCGAGTATTTTGAGGCCGCTCGGGTTTTCTACGACCGCCATGTCTGCCGTGTCACGCCCTGGCCCGATGACGTCGCCCGTACCTTTGCCCAGATCGATGCCGATCCTACTGTTTATCACGCCATGAATGGCCCCACCGAATTCCATGTGATCGGCAGCATGAAGGACTGGTCCATCACCGATCGCTTGTCTCGGATCAAGGTGCTGACCCTGCTGATTTCAGGCCGATACGATGAAGCGACGCCATTGGTGGTCAAACCCTATGTGGATCATGTTCCCGACATTCGCTGGGCGTTGTTCGAACACTCCAGCCATATGCCCCATATCGAGGAGCGGATGGCTTGCATGGGGACTGTGGTGAGTTTCCTGGATGAGTGTTTGTAGGCGCAAATACTGTTCCTTTTTGACGGCGTCTGTTGTCGTCATGCTGCGTTGCCGCTCCTCGCCATAGCGGGCTATGACTCGTCGCGGCGCCTTGCCTGACGACAACAGCCATTCGCCAAAAAAGAAACGTATTTGCAAAACAGGACACTAGCGCTGGTGACTCTCACGGAGCGTGACACGGGCGACCTTGTCGTTGCCCGTTTCCAATTTTCGGCCGCCTGAGCCCGCAGTCGTCAGTGAACATCCATCAGTGGCCATGGCGCGACTTCCAGGACATGAACTCCGATGGTCGTAACCCGTAGCGTGCGAGCACCCCTTCGTGCAGTCGACGGAGTTCTTCGACGATCAGTGCTTGCACCTCCGGCTGTTCTCTTTCTGAAACATATTCCGCTACCGAGCGTTGAATACAGAGCAACGGGTCAAGCTCTGGGTGAGTGACGATTTCCCGAATGGTCTTCTTGATGAGGTCTCGCCATGCCAGGCGTAAAGGGTCCGGTTCCGCAAGGTCTTGCTTGATTGCCAGATATTCCCGTGTTGAGCGTTCGTAGGCCCAGATGTACAGGTCGCGAAGCAGCTCTACCCGGGTCATTTCGTACACACCCAATGTGGCTCGGCTGTAGGCCTGCTCCGGTACATCCAGAAAGGTCAGCGGACAAAAGTTGGCACGGAACAAGGGGAGATTCGCTGCCAGTCGGGAGGTGCGTTTATTGATGTCGGCAAAAGGCTGAAAATAGGGCAGGTGTGGGTCTCAGCCGGGTGTCCTATTGCGAAATAACGCCGTGCCCTGCCTTTTCCCTGTGCAGTGATTTGGCTGCTTTCGGCCAGGTTTGCAAGGATGCGCTGCGCCGTTCGCCGGGAAATTTCAAGGTGCCAGGCCAAGAGCTCTGAGAGGCTCGCCCACTCCTGGATGCCAGGATACTGTTATATGTCGGTGGTCGAAGGCATGAGTGTGTTGGCGCTGTTTGAGAAGATTTTGGCGCGATTGTGGCGCAGTTCTTGACGAACTGCGCCACAGCTCATCGGAGTAGATAGATGTAGTCGCTCCCGACGGTGGGGGCTACGTTATGGCCATAGGCGCCCGTCATCACTTACTCCGCCGCCTGCGCCCGCAATCGTCTGCCAATCACATCCATCACATCACACCCGTCGCGCAACGCGATCGTCAGCATTTTGCAAAAATCGGAAAGCACCAGCGTGTCGGAACTGACCTCCGAACGGAACGCGATGTTTTCCAGCAGTTGGGTCACGGTGCGGATGCGGTAGTCAGCGGTTTCGAAGAGGACATCAAGCGGGGCTTCGGTGTCGATCAGCAGGGTGGCGGGGGTGCAGTCGATGCCGGTGATGGGCATGTATCGATTCATTGGTAGGACCTCATTCAGTTGAAAGGAGCTACCTCGTTGTCGGGTCGCCAAACCCGAGTCGCCATTGAGGCGACGAGGAACTATAGGCCGCTCCGCTCAAGCACCACAAGACGCCGCTTTCCGAGCTTGATGTAGGAGCTTTGGCCTTATAGCGACTGCATTTCCCTACATTTGGTTTACAGATATCAACGAGTTTGAGCCAGCCGTCCATTCGACGCATCGTCACGGCTAGAGAGAGAACTGTGGCGAGGGAGTCCCCGCCGCGTCGCCGACGCTGCGCTGTCGCGCAGGGAACAAGGCTCTGTGGCGAGGGGATTTATCCCCGCTGGGGCGCGAAGCGGCCCCAACCCAGGCAACTCGGTGTGCCAGTAAGATCAAGGTCGTTGCTCTTGGGGCTGCTGCGCAGCCCAGCGGGGATAAATCCCCTCGCCACACGGGAGTACCGGTCCACCTGAGTCACATAGCAGCTTGTTGAAAGTATTTTAAAAACATGGAGTTGTAATTTGTTCCATGAGAGCTTGCTCCCGCTCGGTTGCGCAGCGACCGCAAAATCTTGGAGCCGCTTCGCCCGAAGCGTCGGACCGGCCCAGCGGGAGCAAGCTCCCTCGCCACGGTTTGTGTGTTTGCCCGCGTATCCACTTAACTGACAGGCATTAGCCTAGGGCTGCGTCAATCCAGTGCGTTGAAGGAGCGGTTCATGGCGACAATATCGGCATGGCTAGGGTTGGGCCCGAGCCGCTCAAAGTGTTTAGGAAACTCCTCTCGCTTCGCAGCGGCTTGCCCTTTGGACGCGGCCAATAGTGCGTCGCGCAGAGTCTCGGCGTCGTAGTCACAGCAATAGCCTGGCGTACAAGGTTGTTGTCTCCAGGACTCTTCCAGGGAACCTCCGTCGACCGGATCAAAGCCCGCTTGGTTGACCAGGGACATCACCGTTTCCTTCGCCTCGGGATCGTCGCCGGCCACTGCTGCTGCCAAGCGACCTGGAGTGCCTTGGGCACTGCCCAACTCCGCCAAGGTATAGGCCAGAATATTGTTAAAGGCCTTGATGACAGGTCGCCCAATCTGCTTCGAAACCCAAACGCTTTCCGTCATCCCTTGATCAATTTCAGAAATGTTGGGGTCACGTAAACCAGGGTAGTAATTACTCGTGTCCACCACCGGGACGCTGTCTGGTACAGCGGCAAACAGATCAGCGGGCAGCGCGCTCAACGCCGGTAGCGGTATGGATAGCACGATCACATCCGCGCCATCGACTGCGCCGCGAATGTCCACCGGTTTGGCTCCAATCTCTTCGGCGAATGCGCGAACGCCGTTGATGCCTCGAGAGTTCGCAACACGTATGTCGTGACCGGCTGCCTTGAATTTGCGAGCGAGGGTGCCTCCGATGTTACCGGTTCCGATGATGCCGATTTTCATGGCTAAGCCTCCTGAGTCATTTGTCTTGCACCGATTCTAGGAGGCTGGTGTGATAATGGTAAGTACCTACCAAAAGGTGTGTAACTCACCATCGAGGAAGAAATGGAACGGGAATGGGATTGCGGCGATCCGCAAAATCGTCGGAAATGGGCCGAGGCAACCACCGAAACGCTTCGCGTACTGGAAGGGAAGTGGAAGATCATTATCTTGTGCCAGCTTTTCGCGGCGAAGGGCGCGCTGCGTTTCTCGGATCTGGAGAAGTTGATAGAAGGGATCAACCAGAAGATGCTGATCCAACAGCTAAAACAGTTGGAAAAGGACGGCATTGTGCAGCGGACCGTGTACCCACAAGTGCCACCTAAAGTGGAGTACAAGCTCACGCCCATGGGGCATGCACTGGGGCCGTCGATCCAGGCGTTGATCGAATGGGCAGAGATGAGGCGCGATCACACCTGACATGACCGTCGAGGCGCAATGGCCCGACGCCTGCTGAGCCGTCTGTTTATGTTTCGTCGCATTAGGGGGAACCCAATTCTCCAAGCACAAAAAAAGGCACTTGCGATAATCACTAAATGCCTTTTTGTAAACGCTATGCGCAGTGAGGAATTCTCTCTACTTCTTTATAAATTTGCTCCCCTTTTGCAATTTCGGCTGTACGTAAATCATACGCAGTCTGCAAACTCAGCCAAAACTGCGCCGACGTGTCCAATGCAGCTGCCAGGCGCAAAGCCACATCCGCACTGACGCTACGGCGCATCAATACGATGTCATTTACGGTGGGGGCAGACACGTGCAAAGCCCTTGCAAGCGCAGCAGCCGTCAGGCCAAGCGGTTCCAGGTACTCTTCCTTGAGAATTTCTCCAGGGTGTACGGGCCTCATGCCATTCTTAAACATGACTCACCTCAGTGATAATCTACGATTTCTACGTTTTCGGGGCCGTTGGCGCCCCAGACAAAACAGATGCGGTACTGACCGTTGATCCGGATACTGTGTTGGCCTTCCCTGTCGCCGTACAACTGCTCCAGCCTGTTTCCAGGCGGTGAGCGCAGATCGTTGAGATCGACTGCCGCATCGAGCATGCCGAGCTTACGCTCCACCACTGAAAGGATGGCTGACCAGTGTCGGGTTCTGCCTGTTTCAAAAAGGGTTTGGGTATCGGCGCATCTGAAGCTTCTGATCATCGCTTAATGCTTAATGCTTAACGTTATTCGTTAAGGCGAGTCTACATCGTTTGCTGAGATACTCAACCGCTTGCTGGAGCCTTATGTCGCAGAGACGTTTTCAGCACTACCTCAACTTCGCCCAAAACTCCTCCGCCGATTGGCTAATGGCACCCGTTGGGCGAGTGAGGTGAATGTCCAACGGAATATCCCAGCTTTCATCGAGCGCCCGCACAAGACGTCCGTCGGCGACTTCCTGTTCGGTCAGGCTTCTTGGCAGCCAGGCCACCCCTTTGTTTTCCAGCGCCATGGACATGAGCACCGCTGCGAGGTGGCTGCTGAACAGCGGCTTGAGGTGCAGGAACTCTTCCTTGCCCTGAAGTCGATGAGCGACGATGCGACCCAGACCGGACTCCTGGGTGTACGCCAAATAGGGCAGCGATGCGGGCGCATTTGCGAAGTTGGCAGAAGCGCTCGCCAGCGGAACGAGCACATCCTCGCCCACTTTTTTGCCGATGAACTGATCAGGGGCCAACAGCGGTGGAACATCCGGATGACGATGGCAAAGCAGGAACTGCACGTGGCCTTGAATCAGCATTTGCTCACAGGCCGCCATGCTATCGGAATGCAGTCGTACCGCCTCGATGGGGGCACCGTTTTCCGTGCTTCGCAGCCATCTTGGGAAAAACGTGAACGACAGCGAATGGGTGGCCGCGAATTGCAGCGTCTTGATCGCCATGCCCGCCACTTCCTGGGCTTCGCTGCGCATTCGGTACAAGCGCCTGGCCGTCTCTTGGGCACTTGGCAAAATCTGCTTCCCCGCCTCGGTCAGCGTGGCGCCTTGTGGCGTGCGAACGAACAGTTCGACACCCATCCAATTTTCCAATGCGCGGACTCTGCGACTGAAGGCCGGTTGGGTCACGTGGCGTGCTTCAGCGGCACGTACAAAGCTGCCGTACTCAGCCAACGCCGAAAAATCTTCTAGCCAAACGAGTTCCAAGGGCAATGCCTCCTGTGCATGGGGCGCGGCATTATTAGCATTGGGCGGGTGTCATCGCAAAGCATAACGTGGGGTCACCTACAACAAGAGGACCCCGTCATGCGTATCGTCGACATCCGTGAAAAAACCGTTTCCATTGCCTCGCCAATTGCCAACGCCTACATCGATTTTTCCAAAATGACCTGCTCGGTCGTCGCTGTCGTCACGGATGTGATTCGCGAGGGTAAACCGGTCATCGGCTACGGTTTCAACTCCAACGGTCGTTATGGCCAAGGCGCTTTGATGCGTGACCGCTTCCTGGCGCGCATCACCGAAGCCGACCCTGAGTCGCTGATCGATAAAGAGCACAATAACCTCGATCCGTTCGCCATCTGGAAAGCCTTGATGACCAACGAAAAACCCGGTGGCCATGGCGAACGTTCGGTGGCCGTGGGCACCATCGACATGGCTGTCTGGGACGCCGTCGCCAAGATCGAAGGCAAGCCGTTGTATCGCCTCCTGGCTGACCGTTACCGCAGCGGCGTGGCTGACGACAAGGTCTGGGTCTACGCCGCTGGTGGTTATTACTACCCAGGCAAGGACGACGCCAAGCTTCAGGACGAAATGCGCAGCTATCTGGATCGT
Organism: Pseudomonas sp. OA65; assembly: GCF_017498305.1. NCBI lineage: Bacteria > Pseudomonadati > Pseudomonadota > Gammaproteobacteria > Pseudomonadales > Pseudomonadaceae > Pseudomonas > Pseudomonas sp. OA65. The sequence goes on along the minus strand of NZ_JAGDEZ010000005.1, from coordinate 197,572 downwards.
GGCTACGACGTGGTCAAGATGAAGATCGGCGCGGCGCCTCTGGCTGACGATATTCGTCGCATCGAATCGGTACTCAAGGTGGTCGGTGACGGGCGTCGCCTGGCAGTGGATGCCAACGGTCGCTTTGACCAAGACACGGCCATTGCTTATGCAGAGGCTTTGAAGCCCTACAACCTGTTCTGGTACGAAGAAGCCGGCGACCCTCTCGACTACGCCTTGCAGGCTGAGTTGGCCAAGCACTACGACCTGCCGATGGCTACCGGCGAAAACCTGTTTTCCCATCAAGACGCCCGCAACCTGCTGCGCCATGGCGGCATGCGTTCCGATCGTGACTACGTCCAGTTCGACTGCGCGCTGTCCTACGGTCTGGTCGAGTACATGCGCACCCTGGAAGTGATGGAAGATATGGGCTGGTCTTCGCGTCGTGTCGTTCCCCACGGGGGCCATCAGATGTCCCTGAATATCGCCGCGGGCCTGCACCTGGGTGGTAACGAATCCTACCCGGATGTGTTCCAGCCGTTTGGCGGTTTTGCTGACGGGATTCGCGTCGAAAACAGCTATGTGGCGCTACCGGATATTCCTGGCGTCGGCTTCGAAGCCAAGTCCGCCTTGTACGCCGTCATGCGCGAACTAGGCGAGGGCTGATAGCCCGAACGGCGGCCTCTTCGCCCGAGGCCGCCGTTATCAGGCGTCACCCACTGACGCCACACCACACGCCCATCACAACAATAAAATGAGGTGCTCCCGTGGAAATCTCCAAGTCCCGCTGGTATAGCCAGCTGTATGTGCAGGTGCTGATCGGCATCGTGGTCGGCGCCGCAATTGGTCACTTCGAACCGCAGTTCGGCGCCAAGCTTCAACCCTTTGCCGATGGTTTTATCAGGCTGATCAAAATGCTGTTGGCCCCGATTATTTTTGGCACCGTGGTGGTCGGTATTGCCAAGATGGGCAACATCAAAGAGGTTGGAAGAATCGGCGTAAAATCGCTGATCTATTTCGAGATTCTTTCAACCATCGCGCTGGTGATCGGCCTTGTCGTGGTCAACATCGCCAAGCCCGGCGTGGGGATGAACATCCATGTCGAGACACTCGATGGCAGTGCTATCGCCAAGTACAGCCAGGCCGCCTCTGCCCAGGGCGGCACCGTTGATTTCTTCATGAACATCATCCCGCCAACCTTTGTCGGTGCGTTTTCAAACGGCGTCATGCTGCAAGTCATTCTGCTTTCTGTCTTGATGGGGGTGGCCCTGGTGCAAATGGGTGAGACCAGCAAACCGCTGATCAATACCATCGATCTGTTTCTGCAAGGGCTGTTCAAGATTGTCGCCATGGTCATGCGGCTGGCTCCGATTGGCGCTGGCGCGGGCATGGCGTTCACGATCGGCAAGTATGGCATCGGTACGCTACTGTCCCTCGGCCAACTGCTGGTAGCGCTCTACGTCACCACCCTGGTGTTCATTGTGGTCGTGCTGGGCACCGTTGCTCGATGGTCAGGCATGCCGCTGCTGCAGTTCCTCCGTTACTTCAAGGACGAAATTCTGATTACCCTCGGGACTTGCTCGACCGAGGCTGTGCTGCCGCGGATGATGGTCAAGCTGGAAAAGCTGGGCTGCAAGAAATCGGTGGTGGGAATGGTGCTGCCGACGGGCTACACCTTCAATGCCGATGGCACCTGCATCTATCTGACCATGGCTGCGATCTTCATCGCCCAGGCCACCAACACACCGCTGACGTTTATGGATCAGATGATTCTGTTGGGCGTCTTCCTGCTGACTTCGAAAGGTTCGGCGGGTGTGGCGGGGGCCGGGTTCGTCACCCTTGCGGCAACGCTGACTACCATCCACTCCATTCCGCTGGTCGGCCTGGTCCTGCTCCTGGGTATTGACCGGTTCCTGAACGAAGCCCGGGCGGTGACCAACCTGATCGGCAATGGCATCGGCACCCTCGCCATTGCCAAGTGGGACAATTCTTTCGATGTGGATGCTTGTGAGCGGGAAATCGCGGCCATGAAAAATGAAAAGGCGGCGCGTAGGGCGTTGGCCGCGCAGAAATGATTGGCATCGCTTGCCTGGGGCATGCTGGGCGTTTGATTTCACTGAATGCCAGGCACAAAAAAGACGTCCCAGGACCAATGCCTGTCAATTAGGAACAAGCGGCATAAATCCTGTGGGAGCAAAGCTTGCTCGCGAAAGCGGCAGAGTCGCCAATATCGTAGTCGGCTCGCTTACCGCAATCGCGAGCAAGCTTTGCTCCCACAGGTTTGCTGCTTAGCTGACTGGCATTACGTCCCAGGACGCGTCATTTCCCATCTTGCTGCATCAGGGCCTTGCGTAACTTCCCTGGCGACATGCCAAACATGCTCTGAAAGTGCCGAATAAAATGCGGTGCATCCGCGAAGCCACATTCAAACGCGATCTCGCTAATCTGGCGGTCGGAACTCACCAGCAACCATCTGCCGAACCTGAGTCGGACCTGTCGGTAGAACTGGGCCGGGCTGTTGTTGGTTTCAGCGACAAACAGGCGTTCCAATTGCCGTTTACTGGTGCCGACCAGCTGCGCAATGGCCTCGATATCCAGGGGTTGGGCCATGTGTTTCTCCATCAACATCACGGCTTCGTGCAGCCGGCGATTGGATGAACTGGCGTACCCGAGGGCCTTGCGTCGGTCGACGAAACTGCTGGATGTGTTCTTTGCCACCGTCATCTGATGCACAACCTTGCCCGCACGATCCGGCCCGCAATGCAGGCCAATCAGATGAAGCGCCAATTCGATAACTGAAACACCGCCCGCGCAGGTAATCCGGTCCCGGTCGATCAGAAAGTCTCTGTTGATGACAAAGCGCAACGTGGGAAACCGCTGCTTCCAGTCATCGCCATGATAGGCGTGGACACACGCCGTTCGCCCCTCCATCAGGCCATGTCGCGCGAGCACGAAGCTGCCGGTGCACAGGCCGATCAACGGCACCTGTGCGGCCGCGGCCTGGTGGAGGAACGCGGGATAGGTTTTCGGCACCGCCTCGATGGAGTCGAGCAATCCACCAATCACCACGATGTAGTCGAAACGCTCCGGGTCAGCGAGTTCACTGTCGATCGGTACGTCCAGTCCGCTACTGGAAATGACTCTTTGCCCGGGCGTGCCGAGTACTTTCCATTGGCAGCGGATGGGGCGGCTTTGATCACCCGTATCGGCGGCATGCCGCAACGCATCGGTCAGCCCTGACAGCGACAGCAAGGGGAAGCGTGGCCACAACATGATGCCAATAGACAACTCGGCGGTGCCGCGGCGCATGGGTGGATGACGCGCCTGCCCATGATCGAGTCCGTCCACGAGGCTTTCCTGGGATGCCGTGGGCTCTGTGCCGCCAGAATGTCGCAAATGTTCAATCATTCGTGCAAAGCATCCAACAAGTTATACCGCCGCTCCCACTACGATGGGCCTATGCGAAACGTTCTGCTGCCACCCTAAAAACTATCGAGGAGCATCCGATGAAGACGTCCAACGTCCAGCGTTTTTCCGCTATTTGTGCCGGTTTTCTGGTGTCCGTGCTGGCTGCGACACCGGTGTTCGCATTGGAGACAGTAGAGCCGGGAAGCCTGACCATCGCCTTCAGTGGTGATATGCCAGGAACAGGGTATCAAGATAGTCGGATGGTCGGATATGACGGTGAAATTCTTCAACAAATTTCTGAAAAGCTGGGCCTTAAGGTCAAACCGGCATTAATGGAGTGGTCAGGGACGATCGCCTCGGTGCAGTCCAAGCGAGTGGATGTCATGGCGGGCACCATGGGCTGGACCGAGCAGCGCTCGAAAATCATGGCTTTGAGTGATCCTATTCACTACTTCAAGAACGGTATTACCCAGACAGACAAGACCAACTGGAACAGCCTCAAGGATTTGCAAGGCAAGAAAGTCGGCACCATCACCGGCTTTTCGTTCATCCCTGAAATGCGCAAGATCGATGGCCTGCAAGTCGCCCTGTACGACACCTCCGATGCGGCCGTTCGCGATCTGCTCGCCGGGCGCATCGATGCGGTGATCGGCGATCCACCGGTCATGCAATACGCCATTTCCCGCAATGAGCAATGGCACCTGCGTTTCAACGCCTTCGTCGACAACGATCCGAATTTCCCACTGCTGACTGGCTTGGGCCAGGTGGTGTTCGGCTTCAACAAGGCCAGTCCGGAGCTGGTGACGGCGGTCAACGCGCAGATTCAGACGCTCTGGAAAAACTGTGAGATGCGCAAGGTCGGCGCTCGCTACGGCCTGACCCAGGATGTCTGGTTCATGCCCGAAGGCAAGGACCTGCGCCTGGGCGTCGATCGCCCAGCGGACTGGACGCTACCTGGCTGCAAATAAGTGTGTGAGGCGATGCGCCGGACTCATCGCCATGCCTATAACAATAAGAGGTTAGCCAAGATGTCGAGCCCATCTGACACCGCGTTGCTGCGCGTGCATGAATTACACAAGAACTATGGCGATCTGGAAGTGCTCAAGGGCATCAGCCTGGAGTTGAAGCCCGGTGAGACCCTGTCGTTGATTGGCCCAAGCGGTTCTGGAAAGTCCACCTGCCTGCGTTGCATCAATTACCTGGAAAAACCCACCAGCGGCGAGATCTGGCTGGGGGATGAGCTGATCGGGCAGGTCAAGGACGGTAAGCGTTTGCGCCTGATGAGTGATCGGGAGATGGCGCCGCAGCGCCGCGAGATCGCCATGGTGTTCCAGTTGTTCTATCTCTGGCCGCACTTGAACGTGCGCGATAACGTCGCGCTCGGTCCCATCAAGGCCCAAGGCATGCCGCGCAAGCAGGCGTACGAATTGGCCGACGCGATGTTGGAAAAAGTCCATCTGCGGCACAAGGCCGAGGCTTATCCCGAGCAGTTGTCGGGTGGTCAGCAACAGCGGGTCGCCATCGCCCGGGCTTTGGCCCAGCAACCGAAAGTGATCCTGTTCGACGAACCGACCTCGGCGTTGGATCCCGAGTTGGTCGGCGAAGTGTTGGCCGTGATTCGCGAGCTGGCGGAAGAGGGCCGCAGCATGATCATGGTCACCCACGAAGTGAGGTTTGCTCGCGATGTGGCGGATCGGGTGATCTTCATGGACGGCGGGCGCATTGTCGAACAGGGGCCGTCGGCGCAAGTCATCGACAACCCTCGTCACGAACGCACCCGAAGTTTTCTTGGGCGCATGGCTGTGGAGAGCGCTTGATGGCGAATCTGGAAGCTTTCCTCGGGCTGTTGCCCTTGCTGTTGAAAGGCGCAATGAACGCACTGGAAATCGCCCTCTGCACCTTGGTGCTGGCCAGCGCGGGCGGTCTGGTGCTGGCGGTTTTACTGACGTTCAGCCGATCGCGACTGGTACACGGCGCCATCGCCTGTTTCATCGAATGGATGCGCAACGTGCCGGCGCTGGCGCATCTGTTTCTGATCTACTTTGGGCTGTCCTATCTGGGAATCAATCTGCCCGCGTGGCTGGCGGCCATCGTCGGTTTGAGCCTGGTAGGCAGCGCAGTGCTGGCCGATACGTTCCGAGTCGGCTTGCAATCGCTGCACGTCGGCCAGCATGAAGCCGGGCAGGCCATCGGCCTGCACCGTATGCAAATTCTGCGCTACATCCTCTTGCCCCAGGCCCTGCGCGTTGCGTTGCCGGCTTATGCCAACTATGTCACGCAACTGATCAAGGACACGTCCATCGCCTCGGCCATTGCCGTGCCGGAAATCATGTTCCTGGCACGCAATCTTGTGACATCCACGTTCCAGACCTCGCTGATTTATCTGGCGGTGCTGTGCATCTATGCGGCGATGATCCTGCCCATTGGCGTGGGCTTCATCCGGCTTGAACGTCATCTGGGGGCGGCGCGATGATCAGTTTTTTCCAGCAATACCCGGAATACTGGAGCGACTGGATCGCGCGCCTGCTACTCGGCGCACGGGTCAGCGCCGAGCTGTCCCTGACAGGCTTCGCCCTGGCGGCGCTGTTGGGCGCGTTACTGGCCTGGGCGATGAAGAGCCCCAGCGTATTGCTCAAGCGTCTGGCGGTGTTCTTCACCCAGGGGATGCGTGCGGTGCCGCTCCTGGCGTTGCTGCTGGCGCTGTATTTCACCTTGCCCAGCCTCGGGCTGACGCTATCGGGCTACTGGGCCGGAGCCATCGGTTTGGGCTTGCAGGGCTCGGCCTACGTCGCGGAAATCCTGCGCGGTGGACTGGACTCCTTGCATCGCGGCCAGCGTGAGGCGGCCATTGCCACCGGCCTGACGCCATTGCAAGCCTTCACCTCGGTGATCTTTCCGCAAGCCATTCGCGGCATGTTGCCGCCATTGCTCAATGCCTATGTGTCGATTCTGAAGGACAGCTCCCTGTGCGCCCTGATCGCCACCGATGAGTTGATGCTGGCGGCCCGGGCCATCGCGTCCGAATCCTTTTTGCCGATGCATATTTTCCTGCTGGTGGGGTTGTTCTATTTCGTCATCGCTTTCCCTCTTTCTCTGTTATCGCGAGTACTGGAAGTACGATTTTCTCGCGGACGCAAAACCATTCGAGGCTGAACACATGAACATCAAGGATCGAACCGCTTCCCACAGCATCGGCCAGTTGCAGCAAGCGCTGGCCTCCGGAGCGCTCACGAGCGAGTCCCTGGTTGGCGCGCAACTGGAGCGGATCGAGCGTTTCAACAGTCAACTCAATGCTTATGTCGAGGCCTATCCCCAGCGCGCGCTCGGTGCCGCCATCGCGGCCGATCGGCAGCGGGCTGCCGGTTTCAACCTGGGGCCATTGCATGGCATTCCAGTTGCGATCAAGGATTTGTTCGAAATCGACGGCAAGGCCATCACCGGTGGTTCGCTGGCGCAGGAGCCGCGTATCTCGCGGCTCACCGCCACGGCAGTCCAGCGACTGGAGCGCGCCGGGGCGATCATCATGGGCAAGACCCACACCGTTGAATTTGCTTTCGGGGGATGGGGCACCAATGCCGTGATGGGCACGCCGTGGAACCCGTGGGACGCCGACGTGCATCGTGCTCCTGGGGGGTCCAGCAGTGGTTCAGCGGTGGCTGTGGCCGGCGGGTTGGCAAGCGCGGCGTTGGGCACCGACACCGGCGGCTCGGTGCGGATTCCGGCGGGTATGTGTGGTCTGGTGGGGTTGAAAACCACGCGTGGGTTGGTGAGCCGTCACGGTTTGATTGAGTTGTGTCCATCGCTGGATTCGGTGGGGCCGATTACGCACACCGTCGAAGACGCCGCGTGGATGCTTGACGCGCTGCTGGGGCCGGACCCGCTGGATCCGGTCTCGGCCAAGTCGCCAGTCTTCAGTGCCGCAGCAGGCTTGAATCTTCCGGTGGCCGGTCTGCGCATCTGGGTACTGCCACAGGCCGAACGCGTACACATCGCGCCTGGCGTATTGGCAGCCTATGACCAGGGGCTTGAGCAATTGGCCGCACTGGGCATGCATTTGGTCGAACAGCCGCTACCGACTTCGCTGGAGCAGTGCATGCGCGTTGCCGGTGGCCTCATGAGTGCCGAAGGCTACGCCAGCCTTGGTAGCCTGTTCGAACGCGATGATCTGCGCTTCGATCCTCATGTGCAGCGTCGAGTGCTGAGCGGGCGCGCCATCGACGCGACGGCTTATATCGATTTGCACAACCAGCGACGTGTTGCCCGCCAAGCCATGGACGAAGCCATGTCCAACGTCGATGCCTGTGCGTTTCCGACCAACGCCATTGGCAGCGTGCCGCTGAATCAGGTCGATGAGTACGGCACGCCGCTGGCCTTGCTCGGCCGTTTCGCCAACCTGCTCAATCTCTGTTCAGTGGCGCTGCCGGTGGGCTTTGACGAGCAACGTATGCCGGTCTCGATGCAGATCGTCGGGCGTGCTTTCGCCGAACCCTTGGTCCTGCGGATCGCCCATGCCTACCAACAAGTCAGTGATTGGCACCAGCGGCGGCCTGTGGGTTGGGACCTGTCGGACAGGGTGGTGGCGTGATGGAAATCTGTGTCGTCGGAGCTGGTATCGTGGGCTTGGGCAGTGCCTGGTTTCTACACAAGGCCGGTCATAACGTCACCGTTGCAAGCGCTGGCCGATCCCGCTCTGCTGCCGGACATTGCGAAACCGACAGCGCAGCGCCTTAACTTTCTCAATTCACGGAGTAAACCCGATGGCAACGATTCAACGTTTTCAGAGCAACGCGCGGATGTCCGGTGTGGTCGGTCACGGCGATCTGCTTTACCTCTCCGGCCAGGTGCCCACGGATCTACACGTTGGCATCGAAGAGCAGACGCGGCAGGTGCTGGCCAAGATAGAAGCCTTGTTGGCGTTGGCGGGCAGCGACAAGGGCCAGCTTTTGAGCGCACAGATCTGGCTCAAGGACATTGATCGTGATTTCGCGCCGATGAATGCGGTGTGGGACGCCTGGCTGCCAGCGGATAGCGCTCCGGCACGGGCCACTGTTCAGGCGCGCCTGGCGCGGCCTGAGGTGCTGGTGGAGATTATGGTTATAGCGGTGAAACCTGATTCTGGTGTTTGAGAAGGTTGGGGCGACGCTTTTTTGGGTTGCGGTGGGTTGCGTAAGGTGCGCTGGTCTCGCGGTGGGATGGGTAAGCGTGGTGGTACGCGGGTTATCTACTACAACGCGCTTTCTGAAGGCCACATCTGGTTGCTGATTGCCTACGCCAAGGCGAAGTTCGACAACCTGCCGACCGCCTTCCTGAATCAATTGAAAGAGGAGATCAGTAATGGATCATGAAATGGAGAACTTTCAGAAAGATTTGTTGGCTTCGGTACGCCAAATGAAAGCTGGCAAGGCGGCACGCAAAACCGAGGTGACGCTTTCGGCTGCGGCTGAGGCCAGGGCTAAAGTCGGTGTATCTCAAAGTGCATTTGCAGAGCTGCTGGGAGTCAGCCTGCGTACGTTGCAGGATTGGGAGCAGGGTCGTCGGCGACCTGCCGGTGCGGCACAGACCCTTCTGCGGGTCGCGAGCCAGCACCCTGAGGCGTTGCGGGACCTTCAAGCCGTCTGACGTTTAATTACGTCGAGCCGTGAATTCCAGGCATAAAAAAAGACGTCCGTGGACGTCTTTTTTGTTGATTTGGTGGAGCCGGGGGGATTTGAACCCCCGTCCGCCAGTACTCCGCTGTCGGTACTACATGCGTAGCCGTGTCTATTAAGTTAACCCTCAGCGACCCGACGGGCAGGGTGCTTTGGGCGAGTTGTGTAAGTTTTAGCCGATTCGTCCACAACGTACTGCACGGCGATTCCGTTCTATATGACAATCACTTTGGGTTTACGGACATCCCCTCGTGATTGCTGGACCCGAAGGTACCAGAAGCTCAGGATCTAAGGCTGCTTACGCAGCGATAGCGAATTCCTGGCCGTAGTTTTCGTCATTGGCAACTATAGAAGTTGCAACAGTGGATTTACGAGTTCTGTTACCAACTCGGCATGCACCTAGAGTTTCGCAACCGGCGTCGAATCCTAAACGGCCCCGAACCTGTCGCTCCGTGAGTCTGTTGGAGCGGCAGGCATGTGCAGTGTACGCCAATCCATGTCCGAGGCCAACCCGAAGGTTGGCCTGCGGCGATGCTACTGGTCGCCTTTGGCGTTGTTCTGCAGCTTCTGGATGGCCTGATTGGTCAACGAGATGCAATTTTCGGTGCCTTCTTTGGTGCCTTTGGCGTGCTCAGCCTTGGCTTGCCCGACGGTGGCGTCGATGTCGGTCTTTAGTCCTTCGCTCATTTGCTCGGTGCTGGCTTTGGCGTCGTTGATCTTTTGCAGGTTGATTTTGCAAAGGTCCTCCTGGCTTCCTGCAAACACCGGAGAGGCCAACATCGCAGCGGAAATGAACAAGCCAGCAAGTGCGGTGCGCTTCATGTGTATCTCCTTGAACGTAGGGTCTCGGTGCCGCTGGACATGCGCGGCCGGGCCGAGTCAGTAGGTGGCCCAGCGGAGCCGGGCCTATTCAAGTGACTACAGCGAAGCGCAGGAATTCGATTTTTCTTCGAGCCCAATCGCAAGGCCTTCACCGTTGGCGGGCTTGGGGCGGGTGACACGGTCAACCAGATAGACCAAGCCGTGGTAGTCGATTTCCCCATGATGCGTCAGACCAATCTCACACGTGCGGCTGGTGGAAATGCCCTCGGTGCAATATTGAACCGCGTCCTTGAGGCTTCGCAGCGAGTGGGCGTTGAGTTCGGGGGTGGTAAAGCCCTTGTCGCCGGCAAAACCACAGCAATGGATACCTTCCGGAATCACCACTTGTTTGCTGCACTGGCGCGCCAGATCGATCAGCGCCTGGCTTTCGCCGAGGTGCTGGGTACTGCACGTGATGTGCACCGCGATGGGCGCGTCCTGGGGGATGAAATCGAGACGGTCCATCAAGTGAGTACGGATGAAACGCACCGGGTCATACAGGTCCAGGCGCACGTCACCCAGGTCCTGAACCAGCCGTAGCGTGCAAGGACTGGTGTCACAGTAGATCGGGTCGAGCCCGCCGCGACTGGCGTGCAGCAAGGCGCCGATCAGTTCTTGGCGCTTGTGTTCGGCCTGCTCGATGTAGCCTTTCGAAGCAAAGGGTTGGCCGCAGCAAAGACTGTTTACATTGTCGGGAAAGACTACCTGATAACCGGCCTTTTCCAGTAGGCCGCGGGTCTTGTCGTACAGCGACATTTGCTCGTTGTCTCCCGCCGCCGGGCCCATGACTCGCGACACGCACGCCGCCAGGTAAACGACTCTCGGACGTTCGTCCGAGACGGCGGGGCTGAAACGAATGGCCTTTTCCGGCTGGGGCATGGCGTGGGTCCACTGTGGCACCTGGCCCTTGGACAGGCGTGTCAACGAGGCCGACAGTTTCGCCAGTCGGGGCGCGCCCAGCAGCATGCGTGCGCCGTTGGCGACGTGCAGGGCGAAGCGCGCGCCTTGCAGTGTGGTAGCGAAATTTCCTTCAATCCAGTTGGCAGTTTTCGTCTGCGTCGCGTCACGGCTGCGCAGCTTCTTCACCAGCTCGCCGGTATTGATGCCTACCGGGCACCGTTGTGCACACAGGCCTGTGGCGGCGCAGGTGTCGATGCCCTGGTATTGGTAGGCACGTTCCAGCTCGGTGGTGTCGGTGCCGGCGCGCTTTTTCGCTTGAATGTCCCGCCAGATCACGATGCGCTGGCGTGGGCTCAAGGTAAGGTCCTTGGAGGGACAGACCGGTTCGCAAAAACCGCACTCGATGCACTTGTCGACGATTTCATCGGCGGCCGGCAGCGGTTTGAGGTGTTTGAGGTGGATCTGCGAATCTTCGCTGAGCACCACGTCCGGGTTGAGGATGCCGTTGGGGTCGAGCAGGCGTTTGAGCTGCCACATCAATTGGTAGGCATCGCTGCCCCATTCCAGCTCGACGAACGGCGCCATGTTGCGCCCGGTGCCGTGTTCGGCTTTCAGCGAGCCGCCGAATTCCACTGCCACCAATTGCGCCACGTCATCCATGAACGCCTGGTAGCGTGCGACTTCTTCGGCGCTGTTGAAGCCTTGGGTGAAGACGAAATGCAGATTGCCTTCCAGTGCATGTCCGAAAAGGATCGCTTCGTCGTAGTGATGTTTGTCGAACAGCTCGATCAGACGGTTGACGCCGATGGCCAGTTGCTCCACCGGAAAGGTCACGTCTTCGATGATGACCGTGGTCCCGGTTTTGCGTACGGCGCCCACGGCGGGGAAGGTGTCTTTGCGGATCGCCCAGAGGCGGGCGTTTTCCCGTGGGTCTTCGGTAAAGTCGACTTGTTTTTCCACAGGGAAACCGGCCAGGGAGGCCATGATCCGCGTCAGTTGCTCTTGTAGTAATGACGAAGAAGCCGCACGGGATTCGATCAGCAAGGCGCAGGCATTGATCGACAGATGCTGTACGAAATCCGGCATGCCCGGTTTGTCCTGCACCGAGCGCAGGCTGCGGCGATCCAGCAGTTCTACGGCCGATACCGGCTGGCTTTTCAGCACGGTGACGGCGTTGCAGCAGGTTTCCACATCCGGGAATACGATCAGGGCCGAAGCCTTGTTCGGATGGTCGATGACCGTGTTGTAGGTCACTGCACTGATGAAGCCGAGGGTGCCTTCGGAGCCCACCAGCAGGTGGCTCAAGATATCCACAGGCTCGTCGAAATCCACCAGGGCATTGAGTGACAGGCCGGTGGTATTTTTCAGACGGTATTTATGCCGGATTCGCGCTGCCAGCTCGGTATTGGCGCGAGTCTCGCGGCCGAGGGTGGCCAGGCGCTCCAACAGTTCGCCATGGCTGGTACGAAAAGCCGCCACGCTGCTGTCGTCTTCGGTGTCGAGGCGCGTGCCATCGGCCAGGACCAAGCGGATGCCGGCGAGGGTGTGATAGGTGTTCTGCGCCGTGCCGCAGCACATGCCGCTGGCGTTGTTGGCGACGATGCCGCCGATTTTGCAGGCGTTGATCGACGCCGGATCCGGACCGATCTTGCGCCCGAACGGAGCCAGCCAGGCGTTGGCCTGGGCGCCGATCACGCCAGGCTGCAAACGAATCTGCATGCCTTGCTCGCGAACCTCGCGCCCGTTCCAGTTATCCCCCAGCACAATCAGCACCGAGTCGCTGATGGCCTGACCGGACAGGCTGGTGCCGGCGGCGCGGAACGTGACCGGGACCTGGTCCCGCTGGGCCAGTTTCAGCAGGGCAATCACTTCATCTTCGGATTCGACGCGTACCACCAGTTTCGGAATCAGCCGATAGAAACTGGCGTCGGTGCCGAAGGCCAAGGTCGACAGCGGGTCGTCGAAACGGCGTTTCTGCGGAATCAGTCGTTCAACGTCGTGTAGGAAAGAGGTCGGAAGGGTCATTGGTCCTCCAGAATCAAAACCACCAGATCCTTCGGACCATGGGCGCCGTAGGCCAGGACTTGTTCGATGTCGGCGGTTTTCGACGGGCCCGATACCAGCAGGGCGTTGGTGGGCATGCCTTGGGCCCATTCGAATTCCTGTTGCACTTCGTAGAAGTTGTCGCGGATCTCGCTGGCCTTGAGCAGGGCGAAATGCACCGGTGGCACCAGGCTCATCAGTCGCGGCTCTTCCCGCGTCGGCCAGAGAATCAGACTGCCGGTGGCGGCAATGGCGCCGAGGGTCCCTGTGAGGCTGGCCGGTGTGTCGTTAAACAGTTCGGCTTTCCATTCCTCTACCGGTCTGTCGTAGGCCTTGAGGGCGGGCAGGTCCGGATTGTTCGCCCAGAACTGTGTGATTTTTTTCCCGTGCGCGGTCGTCGGAGCGATGAGCAGGCTCGGCAATTGACGGTCGCGCAGCAGTTGCGCGAGCAGGGCCGGCCAGCCTTCCTCGGAGGTCAGGTGGATTTCGGTGTGCACCGCCTCCATCAATTTGCGCAGTTGTGGGATGCGCTCCTCGGGCGCGTAGCGATAGGTTTGCGTCACCAGCTCGACGTCGAAGTTGTCGGCAACCGGCGTGGCGCCGGTCAGGCTTTTGCGCAGCTTGGCGAGGATATTGTCCTTGGCGCTCATCGGCGGTCTCCCTGCTGGTTCAGGTGTTCGCGGGCCAGGTCATGCAATGAGCGGGCGGCGGGTTTGGGGGCGCTGTGGTTCTGGGTCCACGGGCCGACGTTTCGCGGCGTCAGGCCGCGCAGGCGCGTGGCGAGGAAGCCAAACAGCCTATAGAGCCGCGGCGAGCTGTTGAGCCAGGCCCAGGCATTCCAGATGAACCGTTCCTTGGGCGAGTATTTGCTGCCCTGGCCGCGCATCACTTGGTTAGGGCTGTCCGGCGCCTTGACGTTTTCTTCCCGCAGCCGCCGCAGCAAGGCCGGGATCGGAATCTTCACCGGACATACTTCACCGCAGGCACCGCACAGCGAGGAGGCGCTCGGATGGTCGGGCACCTTGGCCAGGCCGACCATGTGCGGCGTGATGATTTTTCCGATGGGCCCCGGGTAAACCTCGCCGTAGGCATGGCCGCCGATTCGGGTATAGACCGGGCAATGATTCATACAAGCGCCGCAGCGAATGCAGTTAAGGGTTTGGCGCAATTCACTGTCGGCAAACGCCTGGCTGCGACCGTTGTCGAGCAGGACCAGGTGGACTTCCTGGGGACCGTCCAGTTCATCGGCCTTGCGTGGCCCGGAGATCATGTTGACGTAGGTGGTGATCGGCTGGCCGAGGGCCGAACGGGTCAGCAGCGAGAGCAGCGGCACCACGTCGCGCAGGTTCTCGACGACTTTTTCGATGCCGGTCACGGCAATGTGCACCGGTGGTACGGTGGTGGACATCCGCCCGTTGCCTTCGTTTTCCACCAGCAGCAGCGTGCCGGTTTCGGCGACGGCGAAGTTGACGCCGGAGACGCCGACATCGGCCTCGAAGAACTTCTGCCGCAATACCTTGCGGCCGATCTGAATGAGTTGGTCAACGTCCTTGGTGTACTCCACGCCGAGTTTGTCGTGGAACAAGGACGCGACCTGACCGGCATTCTTGTGGATCGCCGGCATAATGATGTGTGAAGGCTTCTCGTGGTCGAGCTGGACGATGTATTCCCCCATGTCGGACTCAAGACATTCAATGTCCCGAGCCTCGAGGAAATGGTTCATCTCCATCTCTTCGCTGACCATCGATTTGCCCTTGATCACTTGCCGCGCCTCGTGAGCGCGGATGATCGAAAGGACGATGCCGTTGGCTTCGTCCACCGTTTCCGCCCAGTGCACGTTCACACCGTTGCGGGTCAGGTTGGTTTCAAGTTGCTCGAGCAGGTCGGGCAGCTTGGATAACGCGCGGGCGCGGACGGCATTGCCCAGCACTCGCAGGTGTTCTCTTTCGTGGGCATCGCTGAAGGACGTTGCCCGCTTGGTCATCAGTGAATCCATCGCACTGCGAAAGTTGTTTCGCAGTTGCGTGTCGTCCAGGGCCTTATGGGCTCGGGCACGAAAATCTTCCTGCACCTCAACGGTCGGGATCAGCGTCGGCGTGCTCATGCGACACCTCCGATGCGCTGGCGGAGGAAACTCGCCAGGTGCTGGCCGCGTAACGCCTCCTGCTGCTTTTCCAGCGCGCCGTTGATGTTCATCAAGCAGCCACAGTCAGCGCTGACGACCTGATGCGCGCCGGATTCCTTCAGCGCTCGGGTCTTGTCGGCCACCATCGCGCCGGAAATGTCCGGCATGCGCACGCTGAACGTCCCACCAAAGCCACAGCACTCGCTTTCGTGGCTGTGTTCGACTCGCTCCACATTGCGCAGCTGCGCCAACAACGCGCGGCCGTGCAGGTGGGTATTCATTTCACGCCGTGCCGAGCAGGACGTATGCAGCGCGACCTTCACCGGTTCGCCGTGGTCGTTCAGCTGCACCTTGCAGACAAACAGCAGGAACTCGGCCAGTTCATAGGTCCGTGCCGCCAGGGCCTGGACCTGCTTGAGCGTTTCCGGCTCGTCCTTGAACAGGTCGGCGTAATGCTCGCGCAACATGCCGGCGCAGGACCCTGAGGGCACCACCACCGGATAATTTTCCGCAAACAAGGCCAGTTGCGCCCGGGCCACCGTCCGCGCCTGCTCGGTGTAGCCCGAGGTGTAGGCCGGTTGGCCACAGCAACTTTGCCCCTGCGGGTAGTCCACCCGGATCCCTTCGCGCTCCAGCAGATGAATCGCGTCCATCCCGGCTTCGGGATAGAACAGGTCCACCACGCATGTGCCGAACAGATAGACCCGATGCGGTTTCTCGCTGGGGTACTGCCGAGGCTCAGGCAAGGGCGGGGCGACACGGGTCGCGTTCGGTACGGCGTTGTAAAAAAGCTCGCTCATCAGGCGTGTCTCCGGGTGGTCCCGGTTATCCGTCCGCTGAGGCTGCTGAATATAGCCAGGAAATCTTTCAGCAGCCTTGCAGACCCGGTTGTGAATAGCAGACGCCGAATCACGGTTCGGCGTCGGTTTTTCCAGTATTACGTGTAGGACTAATGAACCAGCATGCCGGTAAACCAGTAGGCCTGGGCCAACGTGATCAAGCCGACAATCGTTGCAAAGAATAGGCTGTGTTTGAGGGTGAAACGGAACAGATCCGATTCCTTGCCCACCAGCCCGGTCGCTGCGCAGGCCACCGCGATCGATTGTGGCGAAATCATCTTGCCGGTCACGCCACCGCTGGTGTTGGCCGCGACGAGCAAGGTGTCGTTGACACCGATCTGGTGCGCGGTGGTGGCTTGCAGCGAGCTGAACAGTGCGTTGGACGACGTATCGGAACCGGTCAGGAACACGCCCAACCAACCCAGGAACGGCGAGAAGAACGGGAACGCCGCGCCCGTGCCGGCCAGCACCAGGGCCATGGTCGAGGACATGCCCGAATAGTTGGTGACGAAGGCGAACGCCAGCACCATGCCAATGGACAGGATCGGCCAGCGCAGCTCGAAAAGCGTCTCTTTAAAAGTGGTAAGACCAGTTTTCAGGTTGATCTTCAGCACCAGCATCGAGATCAGTGCGGAGAAGAAAATCGCCGTGCCGGTGGCAGAAATCGGGTCCAGCTTGAACACCGCCGGGATGGCGGTGGGGTTGACCACGATGGGCGCGACCTTGATTACCATCTGGTCCAGGTGCGGTATGGCGAAGTTGAACACCCAGCCGTACATCGAACCGCCAGCGGCGAACATGGCCTTGAACGGCTTGAGGGTCCAGATCGTCACCAATACGGTCAGGATCAGGAACGGCGACCACGCCTTGATAATTTCCCCCAGGCTGTAAGGCGAAGCCACGGTACTGCGCGGCTGGCCGAAACCGCCGACGCTGGCGGTGACGGTTGCGCTGGCGGTGGTACCGGCAATCTGGGCGCCAGCGGTGCGCTTGGGCTGCCAGACCTTCAGGAACAGCGTCAGGGAAATCAGGCTCGCCAGGGCGGAGGTGATGTCCGGGAGTTCCGGGCCGATGAAGTTGGAGGTGAAGTATTGGGTGATGGCGAAGCTCAAGCCAGCTACCAGCGCTGCCGGCCAGGTTTCCCGCACGCCGCGCAGGCCGTCCATCATGAACACCAACCAGAACGGCACGAACAGCGACAGCAAGGGCAATTGGCGACCGGTCATGGCGCCGATCTTGAACGCGTCGATCCCGGTGACCTGGCCGGCGACGATGATCGGAATGCCCAGCGCGCCGAATGCCACGGGGGCGGTGTTGGCGATCAGGCACAGGCCGGCGGCGTACAGGGGGTTGAAGCCCAGGCCGACCAGCAGGGCGGCAGTGATCGCCACCGGAGCACCGAAGCCCGCGGCACCTTCCAGGAATGCGCCGAAGCAGAAACCGATCAACAGCACTTGCAGGCGTTGGTCATCGGTAATCGAAAGCACCGAGCTGCGAATCACCTCGAACTGGCCGCTCTTGACGGTCAGTTTGTAGAGAAACACCGCGGCAACGATGATCCAGGCGATGGGCCACAGGCCATAGGCAAACCCATAACCGGCGGCGGCAAACGCCATGTCGGCGGGCATGTTGAACGCGAAGATCGCCACGGCAATCGCCAAGGCCAAGGTGATGCTGCCGGCTACATGCCCCTTGAGGCGAAACACCGCCAGGGCCAGGAAGAAAAATACGATGGGAATAACGGCCGCGAGTGCGGACAAGCCGAGGCTGCCGAGCGGGCTGTAGAGCTGTTGCCAGGTTTGCATAATGGGTGGGCCCCTAATTGTTGTTGGTCAGGCACTGATCAGCGATTTGGATAATTGGTAATACCAATTTACAAGCGCTGTCGGCTAGGGTAAAAGCCTTGGTTGTCGTGTGTCAATTTGCCGCCCTGAAACTTTCGTCGAATAAGCGGTGCAGAAGGCATCTGATCCGTTCGAACAAATGGCTTTTGGTGGGTGTGAGCACGGCCCGGATGGGCCAGAATAGAGAGCCCGGCGAGCCGTCGGGATCGTGGAGAATTGAGTTATGGGGTTTGATCAGATTCGTCAGCGCCGTTTGTCTGACGATATTGTCGAGCGGCTTGAAGGCATGATCCTTGAGGGCACGCTGAAGTCGGGTGAGCGGCTGCCCGCCGAGCGGACCCTGGCCGAGCAGTTCGGTGTGTCACGCCCTTCGTTGCGTGAAGCGATCCAGAAGCTGACGGCCAAAGGCTTGTTGATCAGTCGCCAGGGCGGCGGCAACTATGTGGTGGAGTCGCTAGGCTCGACGTTCAGTGATCCGCTGCTGCAACTCTTGGAAAGCAATCCCGAAGCACAACGCGATTTGTTGGAGTTCCGTCACACCCTGGAAGCGTCCTGCGCTTATTACGCGGCGCAACGGGCCACGGAGGTGGATCGCGAGCGGCTGACGGCAGCCTTCGACGAGTTGCAGGATTGTTACGCGCGCCACGACGAGGTCAGTCGGGCGGAGGAGGGCGCGGCGGATGCCCGGTTTCATCTGGCGATCGCCGAGGCCAGTCATAATGCGGTACTGCTGCACACCATTCGCGGCTTGTTCGACCTGCTCAAGCGCAACGTCGTCACCAATATCGGCGGCATGTACAAGCAGCGCAGCGAGACCCGCGACATGCTGATCAGCCAGCATCGGGAGTTGTACCAGGCCATCATGGATGGGCATGCCGAACAGGCGCGGGAAGTCTCCAGCCGACATATCTTGTATGTGCAGGAAGTCTTGGAAGAGGTGCGTCAGGAAGTACAGCGCGTGGCGCGGGCGGAGCGGCGCAAGGGAATCTGATCGTGGCTGTGGAGTCTGTGGGAGCGAGCCTGCTCGCGAAGGCGGTCTGTCAGACACATCCATGCAGGATGTGCCTACGTCTTCGCGAGCAGGCTCGCTCCCACAGTTGATTCCGGGCTAGTCTTCCTTGCCCTTGTTGCGTACCGCGCGCTGCAGCTCGCGGCCGGCATCGCGTTCGCGCTCGGTATCGCGCTTGTCGTATTCCTTCTTGCCCTTGCCCAGGGCAATTTCGCACTTGATCAAGTGCTTGCTCCAGTACAACGACGTGCAGACGCAGGTGTAGCCCTTCTGTTGCACGGAGGCGAAGAGCTTTTCCAGCTCGCGCTTGTTGAGCAGCAGCTTGCGCGAGCGCACTGGATCGGCGATGACATGGGTGCTGGCGGTGGTCAGCGGCGTGATATGACTGCCCAGCAGCCACGCTTCGCCGTCCTTGAGCAAGACATAACTGTCGACCAGTTGCGCCTTGCCGGCACGCAAGCTCTTTACTTCCCAGCCGGCCAGGACCATGCCAGCCTCGAAACGTTGTTCGATGAAGTAATCGTGTCGCGCCTTTTTGTTTTGCGCGATGGTCCCTGTGGGGTGTTTCTTCTGTTTAGCCATAGGGGCGGCATTATAGGCAGTTGCGTGCGTGTCGGCTACGGTGAAGCTGCGTGCTTGAGCACGTTGAGTGAATCCCGGACAATGCGGCCTCTTTTTTGAACGCTTGGGCGTGATCACGATGTCGACAGACAAGGTTTCTGTCCACGGCAGTTGGGCTAGCCGCTGGGTCTTCATATTCGCGGCGACCGGTTCTGCCGTGGGGCTGGGTAGTATCTGGAAGTTTCCGTACATGGTCGGCGTCTACGGTGGCGGTGCCTTCGTATTGATGTTCCTGGCGTGCATCGCCCTTATCGGCGCGCCGGTCATGCTGGCGGAGACACTGATTGGCCGTCGCGCCCGACAAAGCCCGGCCAACGCCCTGAAGGTATTGGCTGTGGAGGCCGGACATTCGCCGAAATGGTCCTGGGGTGCGTTCGCCGGGATGATCACGGCACTGTTGATCTTGTCCTTCTATAGCGTGGTCGGTGGCTGGTCGCTGGACTACATCATCGACATGGGGCGAGGCGATTTCCAAGGCGCGACGCCTGATCAGGTCGGCGCTTACTTCGGCAACGTGATCGCCGACCCTTGGAGGCTCACGCTTTGGCACACGCTTTTCATGGTGCTTTCCGCCGTGGTGATTGCCCGAGGCGTGGTGGCAGGGCTTGAGCGCAGCCTGCGGATCATGATGCCTTTGCTTTTCGTGATGATCCTGGTCCTGCTGGGCTACAGCATGACGACTGGGCACTTCATGGAAGGCGTGCATTTCATGTTCGACTTCAAGCCGGAAAAAGTCATGGACGGCCTGTTGCCAGCCATGGGGCACGCGTTCTTTTCCCTCAGTGTCGGGGTCGGTTCGATCATGATCTACGGCGCCTACATGCCGAAAAATGCGTCGCTGACCAGAACTGTTGTCGGTGTTGCGCTGCTGGATACCTTCGTGTCGCTGCTGGCGGGCGTGGCATTGTTTCCGATTGTGTTTGCCGCCGGCCTGAACCCCAGCGAAGGGCCGGGGCTGATGTTCGTTAGCCTGCCGTTTGCTTTCGGTAGCATGGCGTTCGGCCAAGTCATGGGCGTGGTGTTTTTTGTCCTGGTGGCGATTGCCGCCTGGAGTTCGGCGATATCTCTGCTTGAGCCCATGGTGGCCTATCTGGTTGAGCGCACCCGCTTGAGTCGCGCCTGGGTCACGTTCTGGCTGGCTTTCACTTGCTGGTTCGTGGGCTTGGGCACGGTGTTTTCCTTCAATATATGGAAGCAGGCGAAGTTTTTCGTGAACGATGACGGTCTGTTCCGTCTCTACCAGTGGGGAGCAACCGGAGGGCTGGATTTCTTTGGCGTGATTGATTTCTTCACATCTCGGATCATGCTTCCACTGGGAGGTCTGTGTTTCGTGGTGTTTGCAGGGTGGATCATGGGGCGTGAAGCTGTGCGTGATGAGTTGTCGCTGCGCAGTCCTGTATTGTTCGCCTTGAGCCTGTTCTTGATGCGCTATGTGGCGCCCATTGGCATTCTCGTAGTGTTTGCCGCCCAGCTGTGGAAGTGACGCTTACATGACGACACATATTCAACGCTCGGCCTTGCTGCCCTACCCGGCGCAAGCGCTTTACGACTTGGTTAATGATGTGGCGAGTTATCCGGAATTCCTGCCTTGGTGTTCGTCTGCCGAGGTGCTGGAAAGCTCGGAAACCCATATGCGCGCCAGCCTAAACGTCGCCAAGGGCGGCCTGAGTCAGCATTTTGTTACTCGAAATACCTTGGTGCCTGGCCAGTCCATCGAAATGAACCTTGAAGAAGGGCCATTCAACCAGCTCCATGGTGTGTGGGTGTTCAAGCCGCTTGGCGAGAAAGCCTGCAAAATCAGCCTGGACCTTTCATTCGACTACGCCGGGCCGTTGGTGCGAGCGACCTTGGGGCCGCTGTTCAACCAGGCAGCCAATACCCTGGTCGACGCGTTCTGCCAGCGCGCCAAGCAGCACGCAGAGCTCAAGCGTTGATCGAGATAGAAGTGGTGTATGCCTCGGTGGATCGCCAGGTCTTGCGCACATGCAGGGTGCAGGAAGGCACCCGTGTCCGCGCAGCGCTGGTAGCGTCGGGGATTGCCGATGTATTCCCGGAGCTGGACCTGACCACTTGCCCGGTGGGGATTTTTGGCAGGATGGTTGCCGATCCGGATAACCAAGTGGTGCAAGCGGCCGATCGATTGGAAATTTATCGACCTTTATTGGCTGATCCGAAGGAAATTCGCCGCCTGCGCGCGGCCAAGGCTGCCCGGGCGCGACAATCGGAGCAATAACCTGGTCGGAGTCGCAGGCAAGAAAAAACCCGGCATGCCGGGTTTTTTTCTTGTCGCGATTTATTGCGGCGACGTATCCAGAGGCTCCGGAGTCGGGACCGGTACGGTCTCGACGTTGTCCACGTCCTTCTGGATCTGGTCCAGCAACGAACCTGGCTTGACCGGTTTTTCCGGTTTCGGCTGTTCGGCATTCTGGGCCGGGTCGGTCACGGTAGTCCCGCTGTCCTTGCCCATGATGGCCTCGTCGCGGCTCACGCCAGGCATGAAATCGCCCGACAGGCTGACAAGTTGGTCGTCAGGGCTGAAGATAACGCTGATGCGTTCCTGCTGGCGCTCACCGCCGCCTGGCTGCAAGCTGTACAGATAATCCCAGCGATCGGCATGGAACGTGTCGGTCAGCAGAGGGTTACCCATGATAAACCGTACTTGCCGGCGGGTCATTCCCGGGCGTAACTGGTCTATCATGTCCTGCGTGACGACATTGCCCTGCTGGATGTCGATTTTGTAAACCCCGGGGAATGAACAACCGGCGAGTGCGAGCAGTCCCACAAAGGTGAAACTGGTTAGCAAGAGCTTGGTGTTTTGCATCGGTGGGCGACTTCCACTATCTTGGCTGGGACAACGTAAACGCCGATCATACCCGCATTAAGAGAAGCTGCGAAGCAGCATCGCGAGAAAGCTGACCATGGTTGAAAATAGCGAACTACGCAAAGCCGGCCTCAAAGTGACCCTGCCACGGGTCAAGATTCTACAAATGCTCGATTCCGCCGAGCAGCGCCACATGAGTGCTGAAGATGTCTACAAGGCGCTTATGGAGGCTGGCGAGGACGTCGGTCTGGCCACGGTTTACCGTGTTCTGACCCAGTTCGAGGCAGCTGGCCTTGTGGTGCGACACAACTTCGACGGAGGCCATGCGGTCTTCGAGCTGGACGACGGCAAGCATCACGACCATATGGTCAACGTCGAGACCAGCGAAGTCATCGAGTTCTTCGACGAAGAAATCGAGCGGCTGCAGAAAGCAATCGTCGACAAGTATGGCTTCGAGATGGTTGATCACAATCTTGTGCTGTACGTACGCAAGAAAAAGTAAGCATGTCGCGCGGACTCAAGGTTCGCGAAACGAACGAAGGCGACCCCAGGGTCGCCTTCGTGCTTTCTGCCGTTCTCAGTTTTTCGCGGTAACGACCATTTTTTTCGCGTGGGCCAGGGATTCCTTGGTGAGGTCGATGCCCCCAAGCATTCGTGCCACTTCTTCCACGCGCTCGTTTTTGTTGAGCTTCGATACGGCGGTGCACGTGGCGTCCTCGCCACGCACCTTGTGTACAAATAAATGCTGGTGCCCTTGGGCGGCGACCTGGGGCAGGTGAGTGACGGTCAACACTTGGCCGCGCTCGCCTAGTCGGCGGAGCAATTGGCCGACAATTTCCGCGGTTGGGCCACCGATGCCCACGTCCACTTCGTCGAATACCAGCGTCGGTACGCGAGAGGTCTGCGCGGTGATGACCTGGATCGCCAGGCTGATTCGCGACAACTCACCGCCGGAGGCGACTTTGGCCAAGCCCTTGAGCGGTTGTCCGGGGTTGGCGCTGACCAGCAATTCCACCTGCTCCAGCCCATTGGGTTGGAGTTCGTCGCCGGCGTTACGGCGCAATTCGATGGTGAAACGTCCCCCCGGCATGCCCAGGCGCTGGATTTCCTGTTCCACGGCGCTGGCCAACCCTGTCGCGGCTTGGCGTCGCAGCTCGCTGAGCTCTTTGGCCTTTTCCTGATAATGACGGGCATAAGAAGCCAATTCGTCCCCGAGGCGCTCGATGGACTCATCGTTGGCGTTCAGAGTCTCGAGTTCTTCCAGCAGTCGCTGTTGGAGTTCGGCAACCTCGGTTGGCTGGATGCGGTGTTTGCGCGCCAGTGTATAGATAGTGTCCAGGCGCTCTTCCAGGTACTGCAGGCGTGCCGGGTCGGCATCGAAATGATCGAGGAAGCGATTCAATTCCCCAACGGCTTCCTCGACCTGGATCTGCGCGCTCGTCAGCAGGTTGGTCGCTTCGTTCAGGGCGCCCACCGAATTGTTCACGCTGGACAGCCGGTTCAGGCTCGCTGTCAGCGCATTGAGCACGTTGCCCGAATCGCTCTCGCTGCATTGCTCGACCACTTGGCGACAGATGCCCAGCAGGGTTTCGGCGTTGGTCAGGTTCTTGTGTTCCTGCTCCAGCTCTTCCAGTTCGTTTTCACCCAGGGCCAGGTTCTCCAACTCTTCGAGCTGGTAGCTCAATAGCTGGTGACGGGCCCGCTGCTCGTCGCCGGAGTTGGAGAGGCGATCCAGTTCCTGCCGGGTCTGGCGCCAACGCTGGGCGGCCAGTTGGACCTGCCGGGCCAGGTCGGTGGCACCGGCGTATTCATCCAGCAGGCGACGATGGGTATCGGTCTTGAGCAGGGATTGGTGCTCATGCTGGCTGTGAATGTCGATCAACAGTTCGCCGAGTGCCTTGAGGTCGCCCAGAGGGCAGGGCGTGCCGTTGATGTAGCCTCGGGAGCGGCCTTCGGCGGTGATGACCCGGCGCAGGATGCACAGGCCGTCGGTGTCCAGGTCACGTTCGGCCAGCCAGGCGCTGGCCTCGGGTATATCGACCAGGTCGAAGGTCGCCAGGATGTCGGCCTTGTCCGCTCCGGGGCGCACCACGCCGCTGTCGGCGCGGTCGCCCAGGGTCAGGCCCAAGGCGTCGAGCATGATCGACTTGCCCGCGCCGGTTTCACCGGTGATCACGCTCATGCCTCGATCGAGTTCGAGGTCGAGGTGTTCGACGATGGCGTAGTTGTGTACGGACAGGTGCACCAGCATAAGGCCGCTCCCAGGCTTTAGGTCTGGTTATTTATACAGTGTTTTGTTTCGGCCTGACAATGCCTGTGCTTAGCTCGATTTGCTTGGGAAAATGTTTTTCTTAGCGCGGTGCGGAATGATTATGCAGCTGTTTTTTGTAAGGTTAATTCGTCAGATGGCCCTTGAAGCTGGAAAACCCGGCCCCATATACCGGGCAGAAGCGCGAGTCGAGCTCGCGGACGAAGTTGAAAGGAGAAATCTCTATGGCTGACGAACAGACGCAGGACACGCAAAATCTAGACGCCAATCAGGCTTCCCAGGATTCCGGTGAAGACCTGGCGGCACGTGTACAAGTGCTCGAAGAGCAACTGGCCGGTGCGCAGGATCAGGCGTTGCGTGTAGCCGCCGACCTGCAGAATGTCCGCCGTCGCGCCGAGCAAGATGTAGAAAAGGCTCATAAATTCGCCCTGGAGCGTTTCGCCGGTGACCTGCTGCCGATCATCGACAGCCTGGAACGCGGCCTGGAGCTGTCCAATCCGGACGACGAAAACATCCGTCCGATGCGCGAAGGCATCGAGCTGACCCTGAAGATGTTCCAGGACACCCTCAAGCGTTATCAGCTCGAAGCCCTTGATCCCCATGGCGAACCCTTCAACGCCGAGCATCACCAGGCCATGGCGATGCAGGAAAGTGCTGACGTCGAGCCAAACAGTGTTTTGAAGGTTTTCCAGAAAGGCTACCTGCTCAACGGCCGCCTGCTGCGTCCCGCCATGGTCGTGGTCAGCAAGGCGCCGGCACCGGTTTCGCCTTCTATCGATGAGCAGGCTTGAAATCGGGCGCAACGGCCCCATCTATAAGTCAAGCGTTTAAGTGCTACCGCAGTTAGCCACCACTGCTGCGGCAACAAAATCCAAGTTCCGGGAGAGTTAACATGGGCAAGATTATCGGCATCGACCTGGGGACCACCAACTCGTGCGTCTCCGTGCTGGAAAACGGCAAGGCCAAAGTTATTGAAAACGCTGAAGGTGCGCGTACCACGCCGTCGATCATTGCGTACGCCAATGATGGCGAAATTCTGGTTGGCCAGTCGGCCAAGCGTCAGGCAGTGACCAATCCGCATAACACCCTGTACGCGGTGAAGCGTCTGATCGGTCGTAAGTTCGACGAAGAAGTCGTTCAGAAAGACATCAAGATGGTGCCTTACAAAATCGCCAAGGCTGACAACGGCGACGCTTGGGTTGAAGTGAACGGCCAGAAAATGGCGCCGCCACAGATCTCGGCCGAGATCCTCAAGAAAATGAAGAAAACCGCCGAAGACTACCTCGGCGAAGCGGTGACCGAAGCGGTCATCACTGTTCCTGCATACTTCAACGACAGCCAGCGCCAGGCGACCAAAGACGCCGGCCGCATCGCGGGCCTGGACGTTAAACGTATCATCAACGAACCGACCGCGGCCGCTCTGGCCTACGGTATGGACAAGGCCAAGGGCGATCACACCGTGATCGTTTACGACCTGGGTGGCGGTACCTTCGACGTTTCCGTGATTGAAATCGCTGAAGTCGATGGCGAGCACCAGTTCGAAGTACTGGCAACCAACGGTGACACCTTCCTCGGTGGTGAAGACTTCGACATCCGCCTGATCGACTACCTTGTCGACGAGTTCAAGAAAGAAAGCGGCATGAACCTCAAGGGTGACCCGCTGGCGATGCAGCGCCTGAAAGAAGCCGCTGAAAAAGCCAAGATCGAACTGTCCTCGAGCCAGTCGACCGACGTGAACCTGCCGTACATCACTGCAGACGCCACCGGTCCTAAGCACCTGAACGTCAAAATTTCCCGCGCCAAGCTTGAAGCACTGGTGGAAGACCTGGTTCAGCGCACCATCGAACCTTGCCGCATTGCCATGAAAGACGCCGGTATCGACGTTGGCTCGATCAACGACGTGATTCTGGTGGGCGGTCAGACCCGTATGCCGCTGGTTCAGAAGCTGGTCACCGACTTCTTCGGTAAAGAAGCACGTAAAGACGTCAACCCTGACGAAGCTGTTGCCATGGGTGCTGCCATCCAGGGCGCCGTTCTGGCCGGTGACGTGAAGGACGTTCTGCTGCTCGACGTCAGCCCGCTGACCCTGGGTATCGAAACCATGGGTGGCGTGATGACCGCGCTGATCGAGAAAAACACCACGATTCCTACCAAGAAATCCCAGGTGTTCTCGACGGCTGACGACAACCAGGGCGCCGTGACCATCCACGTGCTGCAAGGTGAGCGTAAGCAGGCCGCACAGAACAAGTCCCTGGGCAAGTTCGACCTGGCCGAGATTCCACCAGCACCACGTGGCGTGCCGCAAATCGAAGTGACCTTCGACATCGACGCCAACGGCATCCTGCACGTTGGTGCGAAAGACAAGGCCACTGGCAAGACCCAGTCGATCGTGATCAAGGCCAACTCCGGTCTGTCCGAGGAAGAAATTCAGCAGATGGTGCGTGACGCTGAAGTCAACGCCGAGGAAGACCGCAAGTTCGAAGAGCTGGCCAGCGCCCGCAACCAAGGCGATGCCCTGGTGCATTCGACTCGCAAGATGATCGCCGATGCTGGCGAGAAAGTGACCGCGGAAGAGAAAACCGCCATCGAAGCGGCCGTGGTTGCCCTGGAAGCCGCTGTGAAAGGCGACGACAAGGCGGCTATCGAGGCGAAGATCGAAGAGCTGTCCAAGGTCTCTGCGCCAGTGGCTCAGAAGATGTACGCCGAACAGGCTCAGCCTGCCGAAGGCGCGGCTGCTCAGGGCGAGTCGGCCGAGAAAGCCGACGACGTTGTTGACGCCGAGTTCGAAGAAGTGAAAGACCACAAGTAATCGCTTGTTGGTCGGCCGGTTGACTGCGTTTGTGCGGTGGCTGGTAGGATGTCGCCGCGCGGGAGCTTGCTCCCGCGTTGGCGTGTCTGGAGGTAACGAATTTTTACAGCATGCGACAAGGCTCGGGTGCTGACGGCGTGTTCGGGAATGCTCCTGCTTTCCGGCGATGGACGCTGTGTTTTGGCCGGGTACCTGGCTGAAAATTTACGACCAGGATCGTTGAATTGACGTGAGTTGGGTCCGGGCCTGCATTGGGGCTCAACGAGTTTGGCAAGGTTCAGGAGAGGTTTGCCGGACGTCCTATAAGAGTGCAAAGACTAATGGCGAAGCGTGATTTTTACGAAGTATTGGGTGTCGAGCGGGGGGCCAGCGAGGCGGAGCTGAAGAAGGCTTATCGTCGTCTGGCGATGAAGCACCACCCGGACCGTAATCCCGGCGACAAAGCGTCGGAAGAGATGTTCAAGGAAGCCAACGAGGCTTACGAAGTTCTGTCCGATTCCAGTAAGCGCGCAGCGTACGACCAGTACGGCCACGCCGGTGTCGACCCGAGCATGGGCGGCGGCGGTGCCGGTTTCGGTGGCCAGAACTTCTCCGATATTTTCGGTGATGTGTTCAGCGATTTCTTCGGCGGCGGTCGTGGCGGTGCCCGTGGTGGCGCCCAGCGTGGCAGTGACCTGCGCTATACGCTGGAGTTGAACCTGGAAGAAGCGGTGCGCGGTACCACCGTCAATATCCGTGTGCCGACTCTGGTTAACTGCAAGCCGTGTGATGGCTCGGGTGCCAAGAAGGGCTCCTCGCCCGTGACCTGCCCAACCTGCGGCGGCATCGGCCAGGTTCGCATGCAGCAGGGCTTTTTCTCGGTTCAGCAGACCTGCCCGCGTTGTCATGGCCAAGGCAAGATCATTTCCGATCCGTGCGACTCCTGCCACGGCGAAGGGCGTGTCGAAGAGTACAAGACGCTGTCGGTGAAAGTGCCGGCCGGTGTCGACACCGGTGACCGTATTCGCCTGTCCGGCGAAGGCGAGGCGGGTGCCCAGGGTGGCCCGACTGGCGACCTGTACGTGGTCATCAATGTGCGCGAACACGCGATTTTCCAGCGCGACGGCAAGCACCTGTTCTGCGAAGTGCCGATCAGCTTCGTCGATGCGGCCTTGGGTGGCGAGCTTGAAATCCCGACCCTCGACGGTCGCGTCAAGCTGAAAATCCCCGAGGGCACGCAGACCGGCAAGCAGTTCCGGATTCGTGGCAAAGGCGTTGCGCCAGTACGTGGCGGTGGTGCCGGCGACCTGATGTGTCGCGTGGCGGTGGAAACACCGGTCAACCTGGGGCGTCGTCAGCGTGAGCTGTTGGAAGAGTTCCGCAACTCGTTGGCGGATGACAATAGTCACTCTCCGAAAACCACCGGTTGGTTCGAAGGCGTGAAGCGCTTCTTCGGCGATCTGTAAGGAGTTCGCATGCGACGTATAGCTGTGATGGGCGCTGCGGGGCGCATGGGCAAGGCGCTGGTCGAGGCGGTGCAGCAGCGCTCGCCGCTTTCGGGCCTGACGGCTGCCATCGTGCGGCCCGACAGTACGTTGGTGGGCGCCGATGCGGGTGAGCTGGCCTCGCTGGGGCGTATCGGCGTGCCGATGTCCGGTGGCCTGGAGAAGGTGCTCGACGAGTTCGATGTGCTGATCGACTTCACCCTGCCGGAGGTGATGCTGAAAAACCTGGCGATCTGCCGCAAGCATGGCAAGGCCATGGTGATCGGCACGACCGGGCTGGATGCGACGCAGAAGCAATTGTTGGCCGATGCCGGCAAGGACATTCCGATCGTATTCGCGGCGAACTTCAGCGTGGGCGTGAACCTGTCGCTCAAACTGCTGGATCTGACGGCCCGCGTCTTGGGCGACGATGCCGATATCGAAATCATCGAGGCTCATCACCGGCACAAGATCGATGCGCCTTCGGGAACGGCCTTGCGCATGGGTGAAGTGATTGCCGATGCGCTGGGGCGAGACCTGCAGAAAGTCGCCGTGTATGGGCGTGAAGGGCACACCGGTGCCCGTGAGCGCGACACCATCGGTTTCGCCACGGTGCGCGGTGGCGATGTGGTGGGCGATCACACCGTGCTGTTCGCCACTGAAGGCGAGCGCCTGGAGATCACCCACAAGGCGTCGAGCCGGATGACCTTCGCCAAGGGCGCTGTACGTGCCGCGCTGTGGCTGGATGGTCGCGAGCCGGGTTTGTACGACATGCAGGACGTTCTCGACCTGCGTTGATGCCATTAAGAGCGGGGTTCAGGTTATACTGCGCCCCGTTTTACACCGCTTCGCGACGGCCTGTCGCATTCCCCTGCCTTTAAGGCTCATTAGCGGTGGACCAAAAAACCCTTTTTCTGTAAGCTACAGCTTTAGTGTGTCCACTAAAAGCGCGCAGAATAATTCAGTGAACAAGCGGGGTGACGTGTCCATACGTCACTCCGCTTTTTTACAACCTGCGATCGCCCTTTCAGGCTTTATTTACGGGAGGTCTTCTTGACTAAGCCAGCCATACTCGCCCTTGCTGATGGCAGCATTTTTCGCGGCGAAGCCATTGGAGCCGACGGTCAGACCGTTGGTGAGGTGGTGTTTAACACCGCAATGACCGGCTATCAGGAAATTCTTACCGATCCTTCCTACGCCCAACAAATCGTTACCCTGACTTACCCGCACATCGGCAACACCGGTACCACGCCGGAAGATGCCGAGTCCGATCGTGTCTGGTCCGCCGGCCTGGTCATCCGTGACTTGCCGCTGGTAGCGAGCAACTGGCGTAACACGATGTCCCTGTCCGATTACCTGAAAGCCAACAATGTCGTGGCGATCGCCGGTATCGACACCCGTCGCCTGACCCGCATCCTTCGGGAAAAGGGCGCGCAGAACGGCTGCATCATGGCCGGCGACAACATTTCCGAAGAAGCTGCCATTGCCGCTGCCCAGGGCTTTCCTGGCCTCAAGGGCATGGACCTGGCGAAAGTCGTCAGCACCCAGAAGCAGTACGAATGGCGCTCCACGGTCTGGGACCTGAAGACCGACAGTCACGCGACGATCGAGGCTTCCGAACTGCCGTACCACGTGGTGGCGTACGACTACGGCGTCAAGCTGAATATCCTGCGCATGCTGGTCGAGCGTGGCTGCCGCGTCACCGTGGTACCGGCGCAAACCCCGGCCGCCGACGTCCTGGCCCTCAAGCCCGACGGCGTGTTCCTGTCCAACGGCCCGGGTGACCCGGAGCCTTGCGACTACGCGATCCAGGCGATCAAGGACGTGCTGGAAACCGAGACCCCGGTATTCGGTATCTGCCTCGGTCACCAGTTGCTGGCCCTCGCTTCGGGCGCCAAGACCCTGAAAATGGGCCACGGCCACCACGGTGCCAACCACCCAGTCCAGGACCTGGACACCGGCGTGGTGATGATCACCAGCCAGAACCACGGTTTCGCGGTGGATGAAGCGACCCTGCCGGCCAACGTTCGCGCGATCCACAAATCGCTGTTCGACGGCACGCTGCAAGGTATCGAGCGTACCGACAAGAGCGCGTTCAGCTTCCAGGGCCACCCTGAAGCGAGCCCAGGCCCGAACGATGTGGCGCCGCTGTTCGATCGCTTCATCAATGAGATGGCCAAGCGACGCTGACCGCGCGAAGCCCGAGGGCGGCCCCGAGCGCGGTGGCCCCCTCGGGCGCTTCAAAGATTGTTCGACGGCCTAGCCGACTGACCTGCGGATTTGAGTGACAAACCCATGCCAAAACGTACAGACATAAAAAGCATCCTGATTCTCGGCGCTGGCCCGATCGTGATCGGCCAGGCCTGCGAATTCGACTACTCCGGCGCCCAGGCCTGTAAAGCCCTGCGCGAAGAGGGCTACCGCGTCATCCTGGTGAACTCCAACCCGGCCACCATCATGACCGACCCGGCCATGGCCGATGCCACCTACATCGAGCCGATCAAGTGGCAAACCGTTGCCAAGATCATCGAGAAGGAGCGCCCGGATGCGCTGCTGCCGACCATGGGTGGCCAGACCGCGTTGAACTGCGCACTGGACCTGGAGCGCGAAGGCGTCCTGGAAAAATTCGGTGTGGAAATGATCGGCGCCAATGCCGACACCATCGACAAGGCCGAAGACCGTTCGCGCTTCGACAAGGCGATGAAGTCCATCGGCCTGGACTGCCCACGCTCGGGCATCGCCCACAGCATGGAAGAGGCCAACGCCGTCCTGGAACGCCTCGGCTTCCCGTGCATCATCCGTCCGTCCTTCACCATGGGCGGCACCGGTGGTGGCATCGCCTACAACCGTGAAGAATTCGAAGAAATCTGCGCCCGTGGTCTCGACTTGTCGCCGACCAAGGAACTGTTGATCGACGAATCGCTGATCGGCTGGAAAGAATACGAAATGGAAGTTGTCCGCGACAAAAAGGACAACTGCATCATCGTCTGCTCCATCGAGAACTTCGACCCGATGGGCGTGCACACCGGCGACTCGATCACCGTTGCGCCGGCCCAGACCCTGACCGACAAGGAATACCAGATCCTGCGTAACGCCTCCCTGGCGGTACTGCGTGAGATCGGCGTGGAAACCGGTGGCTCCAACGTCCAGTTCGGCATCTGCCCGAACACCGGTCGTATGGTGGTCATCGAGATGAACCCGCGGGTATCCCGTTCGTCGGCCCTGGCGTCGAAGGCCACCGGTTTCCCGATTGCCAAGGTCGCCGCCAAGCTGGCCGTGGGTTACACCCTGGACGAGCTGTCGAACGACATCACCGGCGGCAAGACCCCGGCGTCCTTCGAACCGTCCATCGACTACGTCGTCACCAAGCTGCCACGCTTCGCCTTCGAGAAGTTCGCCAAGGCCGATGCCCGCCTGACCACCCAGATGAAGTCGGTCGGTGAAGTCATGGCCATCGGCCGGACCTTCCAGGAATCCCTGCAGAAAGCCCTGCGCGGCCTGGAAGTGGGTGTCTGCGGTCTCGATCCGAAACTGGACCTGGCTGACCCGGAAAGCATGAGCGTGCTCAAGCGTGAGCTGACCGTGCCGGGTGCCGAGCGTATCTGGTACGTGGCCGATGCCTTCCGCGCCGGTATGACCGTCGAGCAGATCTTCGGCATGAACATGATCGACCCTTGGTTCCTGGTACAGATCGAAGATCTGATCAAGGAAGAAGAGAAGGTCAAGACCCTGGGCATGTCCAGCATCAACCGCGACACGATGTTCCGCCTCAAGCGCAAGGGCTTCTCCGACATGCGCCTGGCCAAGCTGCTGGGTGTGACCGAGAAGAGCCTGCGCGCTCATCGCCACAAGCTGGAAGTGTTCCCGGTCTACAAGCGCGTCGACACCTGCGCGGCCGAGTTCGCCACCGACACCGCCTACCTGTACTCCACGTACGAAGAAGAGTGCGAAGCCGCGCCATCGACCCGGGACAAGATCATGATCCTGGGTGGCGGTCCTAACCGGATCGGCCAGGGCATCGAGTTCGACTACTGCTGCGTACACGCGGCACTGGCCCTGCGCGACGACGGTTACGAGACCATCATGGTCAACTGCAACCCGGAAACCGTGTCCACCGACTACGACACCTCCGATCGCCTGTACTTCGAGCCAGTGACCCTGGAAGACGTGCTGGAAATCGTCCGCGTCGAGAAGCCAAAAGGCGTGATCGTCCAGTACGGCGGCCAGACTCCTTTGAAACTGGCTCGCGCCCTTGAAGCCGCCGGCGTGCCGATCATCGGTACCAGCCCGGATGCCATCGACCGCGCCGAAGACCGTGAGCGCTTCCAGCAGATGGTCGAGCGCCTGAACCTGCGCCAGCCGCCAAACGCCACCGTGCGCAGCGAAGACGAAGCGATTCGTGCCGCCGCCAAGATCGGTTACCCGCTGGTGGTGCGTCCGTCCTATGTGTTGGGCGGCCGCGCGATGGAAATTGTTTATCAGGAAGATGAACTCAAGCGTTACCTGCGCGAAGCGGTCCAGGTGTCCAATGACAGCCCGGTGCTGCTGGATCACTTCCTCAACTGCGCCATCGAAATGGACGTGGATGCGGTCAGCGACGGCAAGGATGTGGTGATTGGCGCGATCATGCAGCATATCGAGCAGGCCGGTGTTCACTCCGGTGACTCCGCTTGCTCGTTGCCGCCTTACTCGCTGCCGGCGCACATCCAGGACGAGATGCGCGAACAGGTCAAGAAAATGGCTCTGGAACTGGGTGTCATCGGCCTGATGAACGTGCAACTGGCCTTGCAAGGCGAAGATATCTACGTCATCGAAGTCAACCCACGCGCTTCCCGTACCGTGCCGTTCGTTTCCAAGTGCATCGGTGTTTCCCTGGCGATGATCGCGGCACGGGTCATGGCTGGCAAAACCCTGAAAGAGCTGAACTTCACCAAGGAAATCATCCCGAACTTCTACAGTGTGAAAGAGGCGGTGTTCCCGTTCGCCAAGTTTCCTGGCGTGGACCCGATCCTCGGCCCTGAGATGAAGTCCACCGGTGAAGTGATGGGCGTGGGCGATACCTTCGGTGAAGCCTTCGCCAAGGCCCAGATGGGCGCCAGCGAAGTGTTGCCGACTGGCGGCACCGCGTTCATCAGTGTGCGTGATGACGACAAGCCACTGGTTGCAGGTGTAGCCCGTGATCTGATCAACTTGGGCTTCGAAGTGGTCGCCACTGCCGGTACTGCCAAGCTGATCGAAGCGGCAGGCCTGAAAGTGCGTCGCGTGAACAAGGTGACCGAGGGCCGTCCGCACGTGGTCGATATGATCAAGAATGACGAAGTCACGCTGATCATCAACACCACCGAAGGTCGTCAGTCGATCGCCGATTCCTATTCCATTCGTCGCAATGCGCTGCAGCACAAGATCTACTGCACCACGACCATTGCTGCGGGCGAAGCGATCTGCGAAGCGCTCAAGTTCGGTCCCGAGAAGACCGTACGTCGCTTGCAGGATCTACATGCAGGATTGAAGGCATGAGCATAACCAAGTACCCGATGACTGTTCAGGGCGCGAAGGCCCTGGAAGAAGAACACGCTTTCCTGACCAAGGTCGAGCGCCCGCGCTTGAGCCAGGCTATCGGTGAAGCGCGTGAGCTGGGCGACCTGAAGGAAAACGCCGAATACCACGCTGCCCGAGAGGAGCAGGGGATGGTCGAGGCGCGTGTCCGTGACATCGAAGGCCGCATGCAGAATGCGGTGATCATCGATGTCACGACGATTCCGCACACCGGCAAGGTCATTTTCGGCACCACGGTGGAAATCGCCAACGTCGAGACCGATGAAAGCGTGACCTACCAGATCGTTGGCGAGGACGAGGCAGACATCAAGCTCGGCAAGATTTCCGTCGGTTCACCTATTGCTCGCGCCTTGATTGCCAAGGAAGAGGGCGATGTGGTGGCGGTGAAGACACCGGGTGGTGTCATCGAGTATGAGATTGTCGAAGTCCGTCACATCTGAACGAAGGCGCCCGCTGCGAGCCGGCGCCATGATCTGGCAGCTCACCCAGATGTTATGGGTGGGCGGCATCTGGTTGTTGCACATCGGTTTGCTGCCGGTGCTGGGCCGAGTCGGCCTGGCACCGCTGCTCATCGATGAAATCGCAGGCATGCTGACGGCGCTGCTGGTGGCGTTTTCCGCGGCGTGCGTGATGTTTCAGGCTTTGGTGCTGGTTCAGGCCGAGGGCCTTGCCAGTCTATGGCGCGACATTCGTGGGCAATTGTTGCTCATGTCGTTGTACGCGTGCGGGATGTTCTTTGCGGTGCATCTCGGCTGGCCGGATGCGAGTCAGTGGCAGGTATTCAGTTACCTGGTGCTGGGGTTTTCCGGTTTGGTGCTGGTGTTGCAGCCGGTTCCTGGATGGAGTGGCAGGGTGTGCGAGGCACACCCTTGACCCTTTGACATCACTTGAAGCGGTGAACGTTCGACAGTTGCTTGTTGACGCTGAAATTCTTGCGATAAATCAGCGCCATCTTGCCGATGACCTGCACCAAGTCTGCCTTGCCGGTCTTGCACAGTTCGGCAACGGCAGCCAGGCGGGCTTCGCGATCGAGGATGTTGAGCTTGATCTTGATCAGCTCGTGATCGCCCAAGGCGCGTTCCAGTTCGGCGAGTACACCTTCAGTCAAACCGTTGTCAGCCACAGTCAAAACCGGTTTCAGATGGTGGCCAATGGATTTGTATTGTTTCTTCTGCTCTTGAGTGAGCGGCATAATCTGACCCCTGCGTCTGATCTTGTAAAAAGCGGCGGCCAGTTTACCCGAGCAAGTCCGGGACCGCCCACTTAATCACGACCCGTTTTATTTTTGAGGTGGCCCGTGGCCCGTTCCAAGACAAGTCTTAAATGGCTGCAAGAGCATTTCAACGACCCATTCGTGAAAATGGCGCAAAAAGATGGGTATCGGTCCCGCGCCAGCTACAAGCTGCTGGAGATTCAGGAAAGAGACCGTTTGATCCGTCCAGGCATGAGCGTGATCGACTTGGGCGCCGCCCCGGGTGGCTGGTCCCAAGTGACCAGTCGTCTGATTGGTGGGCAAGGCACACTGATCGCTTCCGATATCCTGGAAATGGACAGCATCCCGGATGTGACCTTCATTCAGGGCGACTTTACCGAGGACGCCGTGCTGGCGCAGATCCTTGAAGCGGTTGGAAAAAACGAGGTGGACCTTGTGATTTCCGATATGGCCCCCAATATGAGTGGATTGGCATCTGTTGATATGCCGCGATCGATGTTCCTGTGCGAGTTGGCACTGGATCTTGCGACTCGGGTGTTGAAGCCAGGTGGTGATTTTTTGATCAAGGTCTTCCAGGGTGAAGGCTTCGACGAATATCACAAGAGCGTGCGCAAGCAGTTCGAGAAGGTCACGACGCGCAAGCCGAAATCATCGCGTGATCGCTCCCGTGAGCAGTACCTGCTGGGCCGTGGTTTCCGTGGTCGCAGTGAGGAATAAGAGGTTTTTCGACCGGGGCGATAGGTTTTTCGTATTTCGTCCCGTGAGCATTAGCGAATAATGTGTAGAAAGTGTTTCACAAAGGGTTACAGACGGCGCCTGCCAGAGTCGTAGGTAATGTAGTAAGTTAGGCCGGTGAATATCATGCGAAGCGCGCGCCAGTAGCGGAGCTTGCTTCAGAGGGTAGTTAATTGAACGATATGGCAAAGAATCTGATCCTGTGGTTGATCATCGCCGCTGTCCTGGTGACCGTGATGAACAACTTCTCCAGTCCTAACGAGCCGCAGACCCTCAACTATTCCGACTTCATCCAGCAGGTCAAGGATGGCAAGGTCGAGCGTGTAGCCGTTGATGGCTATGTGATTACCGGCAAGCGCACCGATGGCGATAGCTTCAAGACCATTCGTCCGGCAATTCAGGACAATGGCCTGATCGGCGACCTGGTGGACAACCATGTCGTGGTCGAAGGCAAGCAGCCTGAGCAGCAAAGCATCTGGACCCAGCTCCTGGTCGCCAGCTTCCCGATCCTGGTGATCATCGCCGTGTTCATGTTCTTCATGCGCCAGATGCAGGGCGGCGGTGGAGGCAAGGGCGGGCCGATGAGCTTTGGCAAGAGCAAGGCTCGGTTGCTGTCCGAAGACCAGGTGAAAACCACCCTGGCTGACGTCGCAGGTTGCGACGAAGCCAAGGAAGAAGTCGGCGAGCTGGTCGAGTTCCTGCGCGATCCGGGCAAGTTCCAGCGTCTGGGCGGTCGTATTCCGCGCGGCGTGCTGATGGTCGGTCCGCCAGGTACCGGTAAAACCTTGCTGGCCAAGGCGATTGCCGGTGAAGCCAAGGTGCCGTTCTTTACGATTTCCGGTTCCGACTTCGTCGAAATGTTCGTTGGTGTGGGCGCCAGTCGTGTCCGCGATATGTTCGAGCAGGCCAAGAAGCACGCGCCTTGCATCATCTTCATCGACGAAATCGACGCCGTCGGTCGCCATCGTGGCGCCGGCATGGGTGGCGGTCACGACGAGCGCGAGCAGACTCTCAACCAGTTGCTGGTGGAGATGGACGGTTTCGAAATGAACGACGGCATCATCGTGATTGCCGCCACCAACCGTCCTGATGTGCTTGACCCTGCGCTGCTGCGTCCAGGTCGTTTCGACCGTCAGGTCGTAGTGGGGCTGCCGGATATTCGCGGCCGCGAGCAGATCCTCAAGGTCCATATGCGCAAGGTGCCAATGGGTGACGATGTCGCTCCGGCCGTCATCGCGCGTGGTACGCCGGGCTTTTCCGGTGCTGACCTGGCGAACCTGGTCAACGAAGCGTCGCTCTTTGCTGCTCGCACTGGCAAGCGCGTCGTGGAAATGAAGGAATTCGAGCTGGCGAAGGACAAGATCATGATGGGCGCCGAGCGCAAATCCATGGTCATGTCGGAGAAAGAGAAGCAGAACACTGCGTATCACGAGGCGGGTCACGCCATCGTCGGTCGTGTCGTGCCCGAACATGATCCGGTCTACAAAGTCTCGATCATCCCGCGCGGTCGTGCCTTGGGCGTGACCATGTTCCTGCCGGAAGAAGATCGCTACAGCCTGTCCAAGCGCGCATTGATCAGCCAGATCTGTTCGTTGTACGGCGGTCGTATCGCTGAAGAAATGACCCTGGGCTTCGACGGTGTGACCACGGGGGCGTCCAACGACATCATGCGCGCCAGCCAGATCGCCCGGAACATGGTCACCAAATGGGGCCTGTCCGAGAAGTTGGGGCCGCTGATGTACGCCGAAGAAGAGGGCGAGGTATTCCTCGGTCGTGGTGGCGGTGGCCAGCATGCAAGCTTCTCCGGCGAGACGGCCAAGCTGATCGATTCCGAAGTGCGCAGTATCATCGACCAGTGCTATGGCACTGCTCGGCAGATTCTCACGGACAACCGTGACAAGCTCGATGCCATGGCCGATGCCCTGATGAAGTATGAAACCATCGATGCCGAGCAGATCGACGACATCATGGCGGGCCGCGAACCTCGTGAGCCGCGTGACTGGTCGGGCGGCGGTACCGGTACTTCCGGCACGCCACCGGCGGTGCAGGGTGAACGTCCGGAAACACCGATTGGCGGCCCGGCCGCTGATGTCTAAGGCTTGAAATGACTTCTGTTCAGTCCTCGACCCGGTTGCCTTGCGGCAACCGGGTTCTTGATTTAACCCATGCGCATGTCATGGGCATCCTCAATGTCACCCCTGACTCCTTTTCCGATGGCGGTCGATTCAGTCAGCTCGATGCTGCACTGCGGCATGCCGAGGCCATGGTGGCCGCCGGTGCGACGCTGATCGATGTGGGGGGCGAATCGACCCGTCCGGGCGCGCGGGCGGTCTCGCCCACCGAGGAGCTGGAGCGGGTGGCGCCGATTGTCGAGCGCATCCATCGCGAACTGGATGTGATTATCTCGGTCGATACGTCCACGCCTGCGGTCATGCGCGAAACTGCACGGCTGGGGGCGGGCTTGATCAATGATGTTCGATCCTTGCGGCGCGATGGTGCCCTGGATGCCGCGGCGGCCACTGGGTTGCCGGTGTGCCTGATGCATATGCTCGGCGAGCCGGGGACCATGCAGAACGACCCGCACTATGAAGATGTCACCAGGGAAGTCAGTGAGTTCCTGGTGGCGCGTCTGGACCAGTGTGCTGCCGTGGGCATTCCCGCCGAACGGATCATTCTTGATCCCGGGTTCGGCTTTGCCAAGACCCTGGCGCACAACCTGAGTCTGTTCAAACATATGGAAGCCTTGCATGCTCTGGGGCGGCCCCTGTTGGTCGGGGTTTCGCGAAAGAGCATGATAGGCAATGCCCTGGGTCGCCCGGTGGGCGAGCGCCTGTATGGTGGTCTCGCCCTTGCGGCCTTGGCCCTGGGTAAAGGTGCACGCATATTGCGCGTGCACGATGTCGCCGAAACGATGGATGTCGTGCGGATGATCGCAGCTGTGGATTCAGCCGAATAAGAATGACGGAGCACTTATGAGCAAGAAATATTTTGGCACCGACGGTATTCGTGGTCGGGTCGGCGAATACCCTATTACCCCTGATTTCATGCTCAAGCTCGGCTGGGCGGCCGGCATGGCGTTCCGCAAGATGGGCGCCTGCAAGGTGCTGGTCGGTAAGGACACGCGTATTTCCGGCTACATGTTCGAATCGGCCCTGGAGGCCGGCCTGACGTCGGCGGGCGCCGATGTGATGCTGCTCGGCCCGATGCCGACGCCAGCCATTGCCTACCTGACGCGTACGTTCCAGGCCCAGGCCGGCATCGTGATCAGTGCCTCGCACAATCCCCATGACGACAACGGCATCAAGTTCTTCTCCGGTCAGGGTACCAAGCTGCCAGATGATATTGAGCTGATGATCGAAGAGCTGCTGGACACTCCGATGACAGTGGTCGAGTCGAGCAAGATCGGCAAGGTGTCGCGGATCAACGATGCATCGGGTCGCTACATCGAGTTCTGTAAAGGCAGTGTGCCGACCGGCACCAGTTTTTCTGGCCTGAAAATCGTCGTCGATTGCGCCCACGGGGCAACCTATAAGGTCGCGCCGAGCGTCTTTCGCGAGCTGGGTGCCGAAGTGGTGGTGCTGTCCGCCCAGCCCAATGGCCTGAACATCAACCACAACTGCGGCTCCACCCATACCGAGGCGTTGCAGGCTGCGGTGCTGGCCGAGCAGGCTGATCTCGGGATCGCTTTCGATGGCGACGGTGATCGGGTCCTGATGGTTGATCACACCGGCACGGTTGTCGATGGTGACGAACTGCTGTTCATCATTGCTCGCGACCTGCATGGGCGTGGCAAGCTGCAGGGCGGCGTGGTTGGCACATTGATGAGCAACCTCGGGCTTGAGTTGGCCCTGGCGGACCTGGATATCCCGTTCGTGCGCGCCAACGTGGGCGACCGCTACGTGATCTCGGAGTTGCTGGAGCGCAATTGGGTGATCGGGGGCGAGAACTCCGGCCACATCGTTTGCTTCGACCACACCACCACTGGCGATGCGATCATTGCCGCCTTGCAGGTATTGATGGCGCTCAAGGCGCGCAACGAAGGGCTTGCGCAATCTCGCCAGGCATTGCGCAAATGCCCGCAAGTGTTGATCAACGTGCGTTTTGGTGGCGGTGTAAACCCCCTCGAACATGCGAAGGTCAAGCAGGCCAGTGAGCGTGTAACACAAGCGATGGCGGGGCGTGGACGCGTATTGTTGCGCAAGTCCGGCACAGAGCCGTTGGTGCGTGTCATGGTCGAAGGCGAGGATGAAGCGCAAGTTCGCGGTTATGCCGAAGAGCTGGCAAAGCTGGTTACTGAAGTTTCTGCCTGAATTCGGCTTGCCAGTCATGAATCCGTTGGGTAACATCTGCGCCCACTTTGACCGACGAGGTACAGCATGCGTCGCCCTATGGTAGCTGGTAACTGGAAGATGCACGGTACCCGCGCCAGCGTCGCTGAGCTGATCAATGGCCTTCGTCATCTGGCCTTGCCAAGCGGTGTTGATGTCGCGGTATTCCCGCCTTGCTTGTATATCAATCAAGTGATTGATGGCTTGAAGGGTAAGTCGATTTCGGTCGGCGCGCAGAACTCTGCGATGGAAGCCATGCAAGGTGCGTTGACCGGGGAGATTGCACCGAGTCAATTGGTGGATGCAGGTTGTTCCCTGGTCCTGGTCGGGCACTCCGAGCGTCGCCAGATCATGGGCGAGCAGGACAAGACCTTGATCCGCAAATTTGCTGCGGCCCAGGCCTGTGGTCTGACTCCGGTGTTGTGCATAGGGGAAACCCGTGAGCAGCGTGAGGCAGGCAAGACCCTTGAGGTTGTCGAGCGTCAGCTGGGCAGCATCATCGAGGAGCTGGGTGTCGGTGCTTTTGCAAAGGCAATCATTGCATACGAGCCGGTCTGGGCCATTGGCACTGGGCTGACTGCTTCGCCGCAACAGGCGCAGGATGTGCACGCAGCCATCCGTGTGCAGTTGGCGGCAGAGAATTCTGAAGTGGCACGAGGTGTGCGGCTTCTATACGGCGGCAGCGTGAAGGCGGCCAATGCGGTCGAACTGTTCGGCATGCCGGATATCGATGGGGGGCTCATTGGTGGAGCCTCCCTGAATGCAGATGAGTTCGGTGCGATTTGTCGCGCCGCGGGAAACTGAAAAAATGCTGGAAACAGTCGTAGTCGTTTTTCATCTGTTGGGTGCACTGGGCGTAGTTGCTCTCGTATTGCTGCAGCAGGGTAAAGGTGCGGATGCTGGTGCGTCTTTCGGTGCAGGTGCTTCAAATACTGTGTTCGGAAGCCAAGGTTCCTCTACCTTTCTTAGTAAGTTTACTGCTATACTTGCCGCCGGTTTCTTCATAACCAGCTTAGGGTTAGGTTACTT
The DNA here is from genome assembly GCF_017498305.1 of Pseudomonas sp. OA65. NCBI lineage: Bacteria > Pseudomonadati > Pseudomonadota > Gammaproteobacteria > Pseudomonadales > Pseudomonadaceae > Pseudomonas > Pseudomonas sp. OA65. The sequence goes on along the minus strand of NZ_JAGDEZ010000005.1, from coordinate 156,072 downwards.
TGCTAAAGAGAAAGCTCACGAGCTGACTCAAGTAGGTTTGCCAAACCCAGCGGTATTGGAAGCGCCAAAGCAACAACCGGCTTCTGATGATGTCCCGGTGCTTCAAGAGCAAAAGTCGGCCAATCCGGCGACTGACGTGCCTCCAGCTCAAGAGCAGAAGTAAGAAGGTTTCAACGCTGTATTGCCGAGGTGGTGGAATTGGTAGACACGCAACCTTGAGGTGGTTGTGCCCATAGGGTGTAGGGGTTCGAGTCCCCTTCTCGGTACCAATTATCAGGAGAGCCCGCGAATGCGGGCTTTCTTGTAGGTGGAAGCGTTACATTGACCCTGTAAGGGATCGGTCGTATACTTCCGCCCCAGCTTTGTCGCGGGATGGAGCAGTCTGGTAGCTCGTCGGGCTCATAACCCGAAGGTCGTCGGTTCAAATCCGGCTCCCGCAACCAGTTTCAGGGGCCCCTTCCAAGGGGCTTTTTGTTAGCTGGACACTTTATAACGCCGCTGTTCGACGGCGTTTCAGGGATGGGCGATTCGCCCATTTTTTTTTATTTGCACAGCATGCACAAACATGCACGAGGGGGTTCAGGTGTCGAGCAAGCTAGAACAGTTGCAGGCCTTGTTGGCCCCGGTGGTCGTGGCCCTTGGCTATGAATGCTGGGGTATTGAGTTTTCGGCTCAAGGTCGCCACTCACTGTTGCGCGTTTATATCGATAAGGAAGGCGGCGTGTTGGTGGACGATTGCGCCATCGTCAGCCGCCAGATCAGCGGTGTACTGGATGTTGAAGATCCAATCACCTCCGAATACACCCTTGAAGTTTCCTCGCCTGGCATGGAGCGCCCCCTGTTCACACTTGAACAGTTCGCTTTGTTTGCCGGTGAACAAGTGAAGATCAAGCTGCGCTCGCCTTTCGAAGGTCGACGCAACTTTCAAGGCCTTCTGCGCGGTGTAGAAGAGCAGGACGTCGTGGTGCAGGTAGATGACCATGAGTTCCTGTTGCCGATCGATATGATCGACAAGGCCAACATTATTCCCAGTTTTGACTGATACGTGCCAGATACTGCGGATCCCGCGGATCCAATGGCTTGCGAAAGGCGAGGCGTACGATGAGCAAAGAAGTACTGCTGGTTGTTGAGTCGGTATCCAATGAAAAGGGCGTACCGGCTAACGTTATTTTTGAAGCGCTGGAGCTGGCTCTGGCCACTGCTACCAAGAAGCGGTTCGAAGACGAAGTTGATTTGCGTGTGGAGATCAATCGCCACACGGGTGCCTACGAGACTTTCCGTCGCTGGACGGTCGTCGAGGAAGCCGACCTGGACGATCCTGCTATCGAAACCTGGCCGAGCAAGGTTGCAGAAACGCACCCGGGCGCCAAGGTCGGTGATGTCGTCGAAGAAAAAATCGAGTCCATTGAATTCGGTCGCATCGCTGCACAGACTGCCAAGCAGGTCATTGTGCAGAAGGTTCGCGAAGCCGAGCGCGCGCAAGTCGTCGACGCTTATCGCGAGCGCCTGGGGGAAATCATCTCCGGCACCGTGAAAAAAGTCACCCGCGACAACGTGATCGTCGACCTGGGCAACAACGCCGAAGCGTTGCTGGCTCGCGAAGACATCATTTCTCGCGAAACTTTCCGGGTTGGCGTGCGTTTGCGTGCGCTGCTCAAGGAAATCCGCACCGAGAACCGGGGCCCGCAGTTGATCCTGTCGCGTACAGCGCCGGAAATGCTGATCGAGTTGTTCCGCATCGAAGTGCCGGAAATTGCTGAAGGCCTGATCGAAGTCATGGCCGCTTCCCGTGATCCGGGTTCGCGCGCCAAGATCGCGGTCCGCTCCAAGGACAAGCGTATCGACCCACAAGGTGCCTGCATCGGCATGCGTGGTTCGCGTGTCCAGGCCGTATCCGGCGAGTTGGGCGGCGAGCGCGTGGACATCGTCCTGTGGGACGACAACCCGGCTCAGTTCGTGATCAATGCCATGTCGCCTGCTGAAGTGGCGGCAATTATCGTCGACGAAGATGCCCACGCCATGGACATCGCCGTTGGCGCAGACAATCTGGCTCAGGCCATCGGTCGCGGAGGTCAGAACGTGCGTCTGGCCAGCCAATTGACTGGCTGGACCCTGAACGTGATGACCGAATCGGACATCCAGGCTAAGCAGCAAGCTGAAACCGGCGACATCCTGCGCAACTTCATCGAAGAGCTTGAAGTCGATGAAGAGCTGGCGCAGGTGCTGGTGGATGAAGGCTTTACCAGCCTGGAAGAGATTGCCTACGTACCGGTGGAGGAAATGCTCAACATCGACGGCTTTGACGAGGAAATCGTCAACGAGCTTCGCGCTCGGGCCAAGGATCGTTTGTTGACCAAAGCCATCGCTACTGAGGAAAAGCTGGCAGACGCCCATCCGGCCGAAGACCTGCTCTCGCTTGAGGGCATGGACAAGGATTTGGCGATGGAACTGGCGGTGCGCGGCGTAATTACCCGCGAAGACCTGGCCGAGCAGTCTATTGACGATCTGCTCGACATCGACGGCATTGACGATGATCGTGCCGGCAAGTTGATCATGGCCGCCCGAGCCCACTGGTTCGAGTAATTAGGCGCGGCCTGAGGAGAGAAGTGCATGACGCAAGTCACGGTGAAACAACTGGCCGATGAGGTCAAAACACCGGTAGAGCGCCTGTTGCAGCAGATGCGTGAGGCAGGTCTGCCGCACACCGCCGCCGAGGAACATGTGACCGACAGTGAGAAGCAATCCCTGCTGACTCACTTGAAGAGCAGTCACAAGGCAAAAGTGGAAGAACCGCGCAAGATCACTCTGCAGCGTAAAACCACCAGCACCCTGCGTGTTGCCGGTAGCAAAAGCATCAGCGTTGAAGTACGCAAGAAGAAAGTCTTCGTACAGCGCAGCCCGGAAGAAATCGAAGCCGAGCGCAAACGCGAACAGGAAGAACGTCGCGCAGTAGAAAATGCTGCTCGTCAGAAGGCTGAAGAAGAAGCCAAGCGTCGCGCCGAAGAAGAAGCGCGCCGCCAGCCTGCTGCTGCGCAAACCGCTCCGGTAGAAGCCGTCGAGGCTGTTGCCCCGGCCGCCGAACCTGTGCGCGAAGCGGCGCCAGTCGTGGCTGCTGCTCCGGCTCCAGCCGACACTCGCAAGCGCGACGAACAGCGTCGTCCGGACAAGCCACGTGCCGACGACAACCGTCGTGGCAGCGGCGATGGTGAACGCAAGAACGCGCCTCATCGTGCTTCGGTCAAGGAAAAGGCGCCAGCACCTCGTGTTGCGCCACGTACCACCGACGAAGAAAGCGACGGCTTCCGTCGTGGCGGTCGCGGCAAGGCCAAGCTGAAGAAACGCAACGCCCACGGTTTCCAGAGCCCTACCGGCCCTGTCGTGCGTGAAGTGAAGATCGGCGAGACCATCACTGTGGGCGATCTGGCCCAGCAGATGTCGGTCAAGGCTGCTGAAATCATCAAGTTCATGTTCAAGCTGGGTACGCCAGCCACCATCAACCAGGTACTGGACCAGGAAACTGCCCAACTGGTTGCTGAAGAACTGGGCCACAAAGTGACCCTGGTCAGCGACACCGCCCTGGAAGATTCCCTGGCCGAGTCCCTGAAGTTCGAAGGTGAGGCGGTTTCCCGTGCTCCGGTCGTGACCGTCATGGGCCACGTCGACCACGGTAAAACGTCCCTGCTCGACTACATTCGTCGTGCCAAGGTGGCGGCCGGTGAAGCGGGTGGTATTACCCAGCACATCGGTGCTTACCACGTTGAAACCGACCGCGGCATGGTGACGTTCCTCGACACCCCGGGTCACGCCGCGTTTACCGCGATGCGTGCCCGTGGTGCCAAGGCGACCGACATCGTGATCCTGGTGGTTGCAGCGGACGACGGCGTGATGCCACAAACCATCGAAGCCGTTCAGCATGCCAAGGCTGCTGGCGTGCCGCTGGTGGTTGCGGTGAACAAGATCGACAAGCCGGGCGCCGATCTCGATCGCATCCGCAGCGAACTGTCGGTCCACGGCGTGACCTCCGAAGAGTGGGGTGGCGACACTCCATTCGTTCCGGTCTCGGCGAAGATGGGTACCGGCGTTGACGAACTGCTCGAAGCCGTTCTGTTGCAGGCCGAGGTTCTCGAACTGACCGCTACGCCTTCGGCGCCTGGCCGTGGCGTTGTGGTTGAATCGCGCCTCGACAAGGGCCGTGGCCCGGTTGCAACGGTCCTGGTCCAGGACGGTACGCTGCGTCAAGGCGACATGGTGCTGGTCGGCTCGAACTATGGCCGCGTGCGCGCCATGCTCGACGAGAATGGCAAGCCTATCAAGGAAGCCGGTCCGGCTATCCCGGTCGAGATCCTCGGCCTGGACGGCACCCCGGACGCTGGCGACGAGATGAGCGTTGTGGCTGACGAGAAGAAAGCCCGTGAAGTGGCTCTGTTCCGTCAAGGCAAGTTCCGCGAAGTCAAACTGGCTCGTGCTCACGCTGGCAAGCTGGAAAACATCTTCGAGAACATGGGCCAGGAAGAGAAGAAGACGCTCAACATCGTCCTCAAATCCGACGTCCGTGGTTCCCTGGAAGCGTTGAACGGCGCCTTGAATGGCCTGGGTAACGACGAAGTGCAAGTGCGCGTGGTCGGTGGCGGTGTCGGTGGTATCACCGAGTCCGATGCCAACCTGGCACTGGCTTCCAACGCTGTACTGTTCGGCTTCAACGTGCGTGCCGATGCCGGCGCTCGCAAGATCGTCGAGCAGGAAGGCCTGGATATGCGTTACTACAACGTGATCTACGACATCATCGAAGACGTCAAGAAAGCGTTGACCGGTATGCTGGGCAGCGACGTCCGGGAGAACATCCTGGGCGTGGCCGAAGTTCGCGACGTGTTCCGTTCGCCGAAGTTCGGTGCCATCGCCGGTTGCATGGTGATCGAAGGTGTCGTTCACCGTAACCGTCCGATCCGTGTACTGCGTGAAGACATCGTGATCTTCGAAGGCGAGCTGGAATCCCTGCGTCGCTTCAAGGATGACGCTTCCGAAGTGCGTGCCGGCATGGAATGCGGTATTGGCGTCAAGAGCTACAACGACGTCAAGGTCGGCGACAAGATCGAAGTCTTCGAGAAGGTCCAGGTTGCTCGCAGCCTCTAACTCGCGCACTTCAAGAGCCGCACCGGGCAGCCGCATGAACATGCGCTGCCCGGCTGGCGGACTCTAAACGCAACGCCCGGTCTGGCTTTTCGCCAGGCCGGGCGTTTGCCGCTTTCAGACCTCACGGGTTTCACCGTGGGGCAGTAACAGGTAACAAGACATGGCAAAAGAATACAGCCGTACCCAACGAATCGGCGATCAGATGCAGCGCGAGCTGGCCCAACTGATCCGTCGCGAAGTCAAAGACCCGCGCGTCGGCCTGGTCACCATCACCGCAGTGGAAGTCAGCCGTGACGTCGGTCACGCCAAGATTTTCATCACCGTGATGGGCCAGGACAGCGCTGAGGAAATCGCCCAGAGCATCAAGGTGCTCAACTCGGCCGCCGGCTTCCTGCGTATGCAGTTGGCCCGGGAGATGAAGCTGCGCAGCGTCCCGCAGTTGCACTTCCATTACGACGAAAGCGTCGTCCGGGGTGCGCATCTGTCGGCACTGATCGAGCGCGCCGTGGCGGAAGACAGCCAGCATCCGGCTGCGGCTGAACCTGAAGACACCAAGGAGTAATCGGTGGCTCAGGTCAAACGTATCCGTCGTAACGTCAGCGGTATCATCCTGCTCGACAAGCCGCTGGGGTTCACCTCCAACGCGGCCTTGCAAAAGGTCCGCTGGCTGCTCAATGCCGAAAAGGCCGGGCACACCGGTAGCCTCGATCCGCTGGCCACTGGCGTGCTGCCACTGTGCTTTGGCGAGGCGACCAAGTTCTCCCAGTACCTGCTCGATTCCGACAAGGGTTACGAAACCCTGGCGCAACTGGGCAAGACGACTACCACGGCGGACGCCGAAGGTGACGTTTTGCTGGAGCGCCCGGTGACCGTTGGTCAGGCGGATGTCGAAGCGGTGTTGCCGAAATTTCGCGGGCAAATCAGTCAGATACCGCCGATGTACTCCGCTTTGAAGCGCGATGGACAGCCGTTGTATAAACTGGCCCGTGCAGGCGAAGTAGTGGAGCGCGAACCGCGTTCTGTTACTATTGCGCGCTTGGAATTGCTGGCCTTTGACGGTAATACTGCGCGGCTGGCCGTGGATTGCAGCAAGGGCACCTATATCCGGACCCTGGTGGAGGATATCGGCGAGCAGCTCGGCTGTGGCGCATACGTGGCAGAATTGCGACGGACCCAGGCCGGGCCTTTCACGTTGGCCCAGACGGTCACGCTGGAGGAGCTTGAAGCGGTACATGCCGAAGGCGGTAACGAAGCGGTTGACCGTTTCCTGATGCCATCGGACAGCGGCCTGCTGGATTGGCCGCTCTTGCAGTTCTCGGAACACAGCGCGTTCTACTGGCTCAACGGCCAGCCGGTACGTGCCCCGGATGCGCCGAAGTTCGGCATGGTCCGGGTACAGGATCACAACGGTCGCTTCATCGGTATCGGTGAAGTGAGCGAAGACGGGCGCATTGCGCCGCGTCGACTGATTCGGTCGGAATGACCGGAACCAGCCTGCGTAACAGCGGGTTGGCGAGTGTGGCTGTTAACAGGCACGGTCACTACTCATTTATAGATACAGGGATTTGTCCCTGGCCTGTTGAAGCTGTTCCTCGGAACAGTTTCCTGACTAAAAGGATTGCCTCATGGCTCTCGACGTTCAAGAAAAAGCTCAAATCGTAGCTGACTACCAGCAAGCTGTTGGTGACACTGGTTCGCCAGAAGTGCAAGTTGCACTGCTGACCGCCAACATCAACAAACTGCAAGGTCACTTCAAGGCCAACGGTAAAGATCACCACTCCCGTCGTGGTCTGATCCGCATGGTAAACCAGCGTCGTAAGCTGCTGGACTACCTGAAAGGCAAGGACGTGAGCCGTTACAGCGCTCTGATCGCTCGCCTGGGTCTGCGTCGCTAATCAGCGATTGCGCTAGAGGTTGGTGGTCTGTCGTGTGTCAGTGGGTTTCCCGCTGGCGCATGGCAGGCTCCCAGCCTCAAGTTTTATCTGGATACACGTTTTACCCTGGACAGGCGTCGGGCCGATTCCCGTCATTGCCCAAGAATTTCGCAAGAAGACAAGTTCCCCAAGAGCCACAAAGAAGGTAGGACACCGTGAACCCGGTAATCAAAAAATTCCAGTTCGGTCAGTCGACCGTTACCCTCGAGACTGGCCGAATCGCCCGTCAGGCCTCCGGCGCAGTGCTGGTCACCGTTGACGACGACGTCAGCGTATTGGTGACCGTTGTCGGTGCCAAGCAAGCCGATCCAGGCAAGGGCTTCTTCCCTCTGTCTGTCCACTACCAGGAAAAGACTTACGCTGCCGGTAAGATCCCTGGCGGTTTCTTCAAGCGCGAAGGCCGTCCTTCCGAGAAAGAAACCCTGACTTCCCGACTGATCGACCGTCCGATCCGTCCGCTGTTTCCAGAAGGTTTCATGAACGAAGTGCAGGTTGTCTGCACCGTCGTGTCCACCAGCAAGAAAACCGATCCGGACATCGCTGCGATGATCGGTACCTCGGCGGCCCTGGCCATCTCCGGCATTCCTTTCGATGGCCCGATCGGCGCTGCCCGCGTTGCGTTCCACGAAAGCACCGGCTACCTGCTGAACCCGACTTACGAGCAGTTGAAGGCTTCGAGCCTGGACATGGTCGTGGCCGGCACTTCCGAAGCCGTGTTGATGGTTGAATCCGAAGCTAAAGAGCTGACCGAAGACCAGATGCTGGGCGCCGTGCTGTTCGCCCACGATGAGTTCCAGGTGGTGATCAACGCCGTCAAGGAACTGGCCGCAGAAGCTGCCAAGCCAACCTGGACCTGGGCGCCACAGCCAGAAGCCACCGAGCTGCTGGGCGCGATCCGTGCCGAGTTCGGCGACGCGATCTCCCAGGCCTACACCATCACCATCAAGGCCGACCGTTATGCGCGCCTGGGCGAGCTGAAGGACCAGGTCGTTGCCAAGTTCTCCGGCGAAGAAGGCCAGCCATCGTCCAGCGACGTCAAGGCTGCTTTCGGTGAAATCGAATACCGCACCGTTCGCGAAAACATCGTCAACGGCAAGCCGCGTATCGACGGTCGCGACACCCGCACCGTACGTCCGTTGAACATCGAAGTCGGCGTTCTGCCGAAGACCCACGGTTCGGCACTGTTCACCCGTGGCGAAACCCAGGCGCTGGTCGTTGCAACACTGGGCACCGCCCGTGACGCACAACTGCTGGACACCCTGGAAGGCGAGAAGAAAGACCCGTTCATGCTGCACTACAACTTCCCTCCGTTCTCGGTGGGTGAGTGCGGTCGCATGGGTGGCGCCGGTCGTCGCGAAATCGGTCACGGCCGTCTGGCCCGTCGTTCGGTCCAGGCCATGCTGCCAGCCGCTGACGTGTTCCCGTATACCATTCGCGTGGTATCGGAAATCACCGAGTCCAACGGTTCGAGCTCCATGGCTTCGGTCTGCGGCGCTTCCCTGGCGCTGATGGACGCTGGTGTGCCGATGAAGGCACCGGTTGCCGGTATCGCGATGGGTCTGGTCAAAGAAGGCGAGAAGTTCGCCGTCCTGACCGACATCCTGGGTGACGAAGACCACCTGGGCGACATGGACTTCAAAGTGGCCGGTACCGCCAAAGGCGTCACCGCACTGCAGATGGACATCAAGATCAAGGGCATCACCGAAGAGATCATGGAAATCGCCCTGGGCCAAGCCCTGGAAGCGCGCCTGAACATCCTCGGCCAGATGAACCAGATCATCGGTCAGTCCCGTACCGAGCTGTCGGAAAATGCTCCGACCATGATCGCGATGAAAATCGACACCGACAAGATCCGTGATGTCATCGGTAAAGGCGGCGCGACCATCCGTGCGATCTGCGAAGAAACCAAGGCTTCGATCGACATCGAAGACGACGGTTCGATCAAGATCTTCGGCGAAACCAAGGAAGCGGCAGAAGCAGCACGCCAGCGCGTCCTGGGTATTACCGCAGAAGCCGAGATCGGCAAGATCTACGTCGGCAAGGTTGAACGCATCGTCGACTTCGGCGCGTTCGTCAACATCCTGCCGGGCAAGGACGGTCTGGTTCACATCTCCATGCTGAGCGATGCTCGCGTCGAGAAAGTGACCGACATCCTGAAGGAAGGCCAGGAAGTGGAAGTGCTGGTACTGGACGTGGACAACCGCGGCCGTATCAAGCTGTCCATCAAGGACGTCGCAGCAGCCAAGGCATCGGGCGTTTAATCACCCCGTTGTCTAGCCGCTGAACAAGCAAACGCCCCGACTGGTTCGGGGCGTTTTGCTGTGTGGTGAAAATCACCGCCAGGCAGGTTGCCTGGCTACGGGGGACGGTGCTAGTTTTAGCCACCGCCCGTGTAGCTCAGTCGGTAGAGCAGCGCACTCGTAACGCGAAGGTCGCAGGTTCGATTCCTGTCTCGGGCACCATCTCCCCTCGTTATTTCACCTTCCTGCTCAGCTCCTCGACCGTGCGTTTGAGCTGGTCCATCTCGTTGTCCTGATCGCTGAGTTCCCGTTTCAGGGACGAAATCTCGCTGTTGCTCGAACTCGAACTGGAGCCGCTATTGCGCTTGAGTTCTTCCACCTGCTTGCCAAGATCCTTCAGATCGCTTTCCTGTTCCTTGATGGTGCGCTTGAGCTCGTCGATCTCCTTGCTGCTGGAGGTGGAGCTGGACCCGCTGTTGCGCTTGAGTTCTTCGATCTGGCGGGCCTGGTCGCTGAGGGTGCGTTTCTGGTTTTCTAGTTCGTCGGCATTGTTCTTTACGGCTTTTGGCAGGTTTTCCAAAGCGCTGGCGCTCACGTTGGTCTTGACGAGTACGTACTTATCGAATTGGTTGTAATGAAGTGCAGGAATGGCATCGTGGTCAGAGGGACCATCGGAGGAGACTTCAACCGCCGCTTGGGCAACGCCGGCCAAGGTCAGGCTGCCGAGTAGCAAGGTCGCGGTAGCAAGACGGGTCGACGAACGTTTCGAAAAGCTGCGCATCACTGGGGTTCCTTGTGAGATGCCGGAATGGCACATTGCTATGACTGGTTGTTCTGACAGATGTTCCCTAGTCCCCTTAGCTTCGTATGCACATGGTTTTTTGTGGGATAGATGTAAAGAGCCGTGTAAATCGTTGGCAAAACATCCTATATTCACTGCCTGCATGTGCATCGCCCAGCAGTTTTCAGATGATCCACGAATGGTTCTGAAGGCCAGGTAAACCGGGCTTGTTAACGGTTTTCTGCGTCAGAGAGATCCTTGATGATCCAGATCCATCTTCCATTCCCCAGATCAACGAGAACGCCATGACTGTTAAAGCATTGTCCCAGGAAGCCAGGCACGAAGAAGCACTGAAGAAATATGTGCTGGATGCGCCCCAACTGCTGGAAGAGATCAAGGACTTGTCCGCCGACGATCAGAAAGACCAGATCCAATGGGCATTCGAGGACGAGGCCGAAGCCCAGGGGCTGCAACCCTGGGAGTTGACGCTCAAGTACACCAGCACGCCTGAAGAGTTCGAGGTGCAGCGCCTTGCGTTGCACAAGGAAGCGGCCGAGGTATTGGGTGTGGAATGGGATGAATACTGCGAGATGAATAATCTTGTAGTTTAAAAGCAGCTACAAGCTGCAAGCTGCAAGGCAAGCACGGCTTGAAGCTTGCAGCTTGAGGCTTGAAGCTCCTTAGAGACTAAGGCGCATCGACAGATCCACCGCCTTCACATCCTTGGTCATTGCCCCGATCGAGATGTAGTCCACCCCGGTCTCGGCAATCGGGCGCAACGTGCTTTCGTTGATGCCGCCGCTGGCTTCCAGTTTCGCCTTGCCGCCATTGAGGCGTACGGCTTCGCGCATGTCGTCCAGGCTCAGTTCGTCGAGCATGATGATGTCTGCGTCGGCCGCCAGCGCTTCTTTCAATTCCGCCAGGCTCTCCACTTCGACTTCCACCGGTTTGCCCGGTGCGATCTTATGGGCGGCGGCGATGGCCTGGGCGATCCCGCCGCAGGCGGCGATGTGGTTTTCCTTGATCAGGAAGGCGTCGTACAGGCCGATGCGGTGGTTATGGCAACCGCCGCAGGTGACTGCGTATTTCTGGGCCAGGCGCAGCCCGGGCAGGGTCTTGCGGGTGTCCAGCAACTTGACTTGGGTCCCGGCGACGAAGTCGGCCAGGTAGCGGGCCCGGGTGGCGACGCCGGAAAGCATTTGCAGGAAGTTCAGCGCGCTGCGTTCGCCGGTCAGCAGGGAGCGGGCCGGGCCTTCCAAGTGGAACAGCACCTGGTCGGGGCTGACCCGGTCGCCATCGCGCACTTGCCAATGCACCGCGACACGCGGGTCCAGTTGCCGGAACACGGCATCGACCCAGGCCGTGCCACTGATGATCGCCGCATCGCGGGTGATGATGGTGGCCTTGGCCAGGCGTTCGGCGGGGATCAGTTGCGCGGTGATGTCGCCGCTGCCGATGTCTTCAAGCAACGCACGGCGCACGTTGGCTTCGATTTCGGCGGTCAGGTCGGCGAGGCGTAGATTCGGCATAACGGGCTCCACAAACAAAGTGGCCTGGATTATAGGGTGTCGAAACCTGCATTTGGTCGCGTCCTCGCAACAATTCCTCATTTCTTCGGTCACTAGTTGCGCCGTATTTCGAGCTGCGTCACAGAGTACCGCTGGTGCGGCGGGGTTCTTTTACCCATAATCCGCCTTTCGATTGACGCCATAGCTTTGACGTCATGAGCCGAAGAACCGTTTCAGGAGGCCAGGATGCACAACGACGGGAATGTAGTGCCTTTGCACAAGGTGGCTACCGATCAGGCGAATCGTTCGCCGCTCGCCCGCCTGCCTGTGATTCTGCTTCAGGTTCGCGACAAGGCCGCCCAGCAGTTGCGGCTGGGCTTGCAGGGGCTGTTCGATAACGCTGATGACACCTTGTTCGAAATGGCCGACCGGGCGCGCGATGACGTCGAGCAGAACCTGTACTTCGAGGCCATGCGGGACCTGCGCCTGAAGCGCAAAAGCATCGAGCGGGAATTCATCGAGCAGTTTTTCGAGACCTTCGTCAGTCTGGCCCAATACGACCTGACCCACGCCACCTTGGCGCCTGCCCTGGCGTCGGACGGTCAACCCCAGCGCTCCCACGACGACCTGGAGCGGCAGTTGGCGGTCGAGGCCATGGTTTCTCGGGTGCTCAGGCGCGATGGCGTGGCGCTGGAGCAGCTGACGGCCCGGTTCGGTGTGCTGCTGGACCGACCGCTGGCCAACCAGTACAACCCCCTGAGCCCGGCCCTGCTGTGCGAGAAATTCCTGCAAGCCGGGCGCAACCTGGGCGTGGGCATCAAGGTCAAGCTGATCCTGCTCAAACTGTTCGAGCGTTATGTGCTCAGCGAATGCGACCAACTTTATATCGAGGCCAACCAGTTGCTGGCGGCCACGGGGATCTTGCCGGAGCTCAAGGTGACCCCGGCGCGCCGGGTCTCCGATCGTCCCGAGGATAACCCCAGGCCCAGCGCCGAAATCGCCGCCAAGCCCAGCGATGCCGAAGTCGACGACAGCGTGCAGGAGGTGTTCGCCGCCTTGCAGAAGCTATTGATGCAAGTGCGTGGCAGCGTGGCGCCGACCCTGGAGCCCAGCGTGCCGCCCCAGCCCATTTCCACCCGCGACCTGCTGCGGCTGCTTTCCCATTTGCAGCAATACGTGCCTGCGCCTGCCGTGCAGGACGAGTTCGATCTGCGTAGCCAGCTCGAACAATTGCTGACCCGGGTCAGCGTCAGGAGTGGCAAGTCCCGGGTGGTCGACGGTGCTGATGAAGACGTGATCAACCTGATCTCGATGATGTTCGAATTCATCCTCGACGACCATAACCTGCCAGATTCCTTCAAGGCCCTGATCGGTCGCCTGCAAATCCCGATGCTCAAGGTCGCGGTGCAGGACAAGAGCTTTTTCAGTCGCGGCAATCATCCGGCCCGGCGACTGCTCAACGAAATCGCGGCCGCGGCGATGGGCTGGGGCGATTGCGACGATCATCAGCGCGACAGCCTGTACTTGCGCATTGAGCAGGTCGTGCAGCGCTTGCTGAATGACTTCGTCGATGACCCGGCGATTTTCTCCGAACTGCTCGCCGATTTCCTCGCCTTCACCAGTGATGAGCGGCGCCGCAGCGAGTTGCTTGAACAGCGTATCCGCGACGCCGAAGAAGGTCGGGCCAAGGCCGAACTGGCGCGCCAGCGTGTCGAAGGGGCGCTGAACCAGGTGATGCTGGGCAAAGTCTTGCCACAAGCGGTGGTGGAGTTCGTGCAGCAGGCCTGGAGCCAGGTGTTGTTGCTGACCTGTTTCAAGCACGGCAAGTACTCCGCCGAGTGGCAGGCTGACGTCCTGACCTTGGAACAGTTGATCTGGAGCGTCCAGCCTCACGACGAGCCCGACGCCGGCCTACGTCTGCTGGCGATGGTGCCGGAGCTGCTCAAGGCCCTGCGTGAAGGCCTGAGCCGTTCGGCGTTCGACCCATTCGCCACCAGCGAGTTTTTCAGTGAGCTGGAAGTCCTGCATGTGCAGGCGCTTGAACGCATGGGCCAGACAACGGAACAGGCCCGGTCGCTCGATTTGCCGGCCATGGTCGAGGTGTCGGAAAGAATCGTTTTGCGTGCGTCGCAAAAGTCGCCGGGGGAAAACGTGGCGGTGCATTTGCCGGCGGATGATGTCGGGCTTCTGCAGGTCGACCAACTGCACTTGGGGAGCTGGGTCGAATTCCAGGAGGACGAGGACAATGCCCTGCGTTGCAAGCTGGCGGCGATCATCGAGGCCACCGGCAAATACGTCTTCGTCAATCGCACTGGCCTCAAGGTGCTGGAGCACAGCCGCACCAGCCTGGCCCTGGAGTTCCGCCGGGGCGCGGCGCGGCTGTTGGACGACACCCTGTTGTTCGACCGGGCGCTGGAGTCGGTGCTGGGCAATCTGCGCCAGCTCAATCGCGGCAAGTGATCGCGCAGCCCGGCCCGATCACGGCATACTGACGGCATTCACCGTCGTCATCGAAGGAACCTGTATGCAGTTGGACTCCGCGAGCGGTTGGTGCGAGGGGGTGCGTCATTGCCCGTCGCCCAACTTCAATGCGCGCCCGGAAGGCGAAATCTCCTTGCTGGTGATCCACAACATCAGCCTGCCACCGGCACAATTCGCCACGGGCAAGGTGCAGGAATTCTTCCAGAATCGTCTGGATGTCACGGAACATCCCTACTTTGCCGGTATCGCCGACTTGCGCGTCTCCGCACATTTCCTGATCGAACGTGACGGCAGCGTGACCCAGTTTGTCTCTTGTCTGGATCGCGCGTGGCATGCGGGCGTCTCGTGCTTCGAGGGGCGGGAGACCTGTAACGATTTTTCCCTGGGCATCGAGCTGGAGGGCACGGATGATCTGCCGTTCACCGACGCGCAATATGTCGCACTGGTGGACCTGACCCGGCAGTTGCAAGCGGCGTTCAAGGCGATCACTGTGCAGCGTATCTGCGGGCACAGCGACATCGCACCGGGGCGCAAGACCGATCCGGGACCGGCATTCGACTGGGCGCGCTATCGCGCGGCCCTGATAGAAGGGGAAGGACAATGAGTTTTCTGGTGTTGCTGCTGGCCGTCTGGATCGAGAAGTTCTCGGCCTTGCGCCAGCGGGTCCAGCGCGACGGCGGTTGGCTGCGCGAGCTGAACAAACTCGAGGCGAGCCCACGGTGGGTCAACCGGCCTTGGCTGGTGTTGACGGCGATGGTCCTGCTGCCCGTGGCCCTGCTGGCGTTGCTTTTGTGGGTGCTGGAGCCGGTGGCCTATGGTTTGCTGGCGCTGCCGGTGCATTTGCTGGTGGTGATTTATAGCCTGGGACGCGGTGATCTGCTGGCTGCCCTCGGGCCGTTTCGCGACGCCTGGCGTCGGGAGGACCTGCAAGCGGCGGCCCACGTGGCCAAACGCGACCTGGACATTGAAGCCGATGACGGTGAGCGGTTGCTGGAGCGGGTCCAGGGCCATTTGTTGTGGCAGGCCTACCAGAGCTTTTTCGCGGTGATTTTCTGGTATTTCGTGTTGGGCCCGGTCGCGGCCTTGAGCTATCGATTGCTGGCGCTGGCCGCCGAGCACAGCCAGAACCCCGGCGTGGCCGAGCGGGCCGCGCAAATGCGCCATGCCTTCGATTGGGTCCCGGTGCGATTGCTGGCGGCGAGCTTCGCCTTGGTGGGCAATTTCGTTGCGGTCAGCCGGGTCATGTTGCATGAACTGTTGAACTGGAACATCAGCGCCGCCGACCTCATCGACAAGGTTGGCCTGGTGGCAGGCGAGATCCCCAAGCCCGTCGCCGGGCCGGACGGCATCAACAGCCTCGACCGTCTGTGGGAACTGCTGCTGCGTGCGGCGGTGCTCTGGTATGCCGGGTTTGCGTTGTGGACGGTGTTGGCCTGATCAACGTACAAGGTTGTATATAAGCGCTTTTTGTGGCGAGGGAGCTTGCTCCCGCTCGGCTGCGCAGCAGCCGCAAACCCGGACAAAGCGATCTTCCTGAAGGAACCCGGGGGCCAGCTTCGCAGGCCAGCGGGAGCAAGCTCCCTCGCCACAGTGTTTTCGTGGTCCATCTCTCTCGTTAACCTTAAGTTACAAATCTCCCCGCCGATTTAGGCTATACAGGCACAGCGCCCGAATAGTGGCTTTCTGCTGTCTCCGTGCGCGAGCTCATAACAATAAGAACACTACCGGGAGACGTCCTTGTGAAGAGTTTGCTCTGGCCCGCCGTCGCGCTGATGAACCGCCTGAGCTTCGGCATGAAGTTCAGCCTGATCAGCGTGCTGTTCCTGCTGCCTATGCTGGTGACCAACTTCTTTCTGGTGCGTGATTCCTATCGGGAATTCCAGGGCACCCAAGTGGAGCTGCAAAGCCTCGACCTGCTAGGCAGCAGCCTGACCCTGCGCCGAGACCTGGAAACCCTCAACAACCTGGTGCAGATCAACGCCAGCCTGGGCCAGTCCGGCAAGGCCGGTGATGTCGAAGCGAAGATCGGCAGCCTGGAACAACAGGTCCTCACACGGCTGCAAGGCATGACCGCCATGGCCATCGAGCCTGAGCAGGTCAGCGCCTTCGAGGCCAAGCGCGACGAGATGATCGGCGCTTTCAAGGCCCAGCAGGCCGAAAGCTCCCTGCAGAGCAAAAGTGCGCTGATTGGCAAGTTGCTCAACAGCGCCCAGATGTTCAGCCAGATCATCGCCAGCCAGGCGGGGCTGAGCCGCGACAACCAGAGCGACATCCGCCAACTCAGCGAACTGATCATCGGCACTACCCCCAAGGTCACCCAGATCCTCGGTGAAGGCCGGGCGCTGGGGGCGTCCTCGTTGGGGCTGGGGTTTCTCAATTCGGCGTCGAGCACCCGCTTCGATGAGTTGCTGGGGCAGATCGAAAAGCTCCAGGGCGAGTACGACTTGAAACTGCAGGACGCCCTCGGTTCCAGCAACGCGGCTGGACAAGCCCTTGCGACCCAGGCCGAGGGCAGCAAAGGCACCCTGAAAAAAGCCTCGGAGCTGATCGAGGAACAGGTGGTGATGGCCGACACCCTCGATGCGCCGTGGCCTGCATTCTTTGATCAGGTCAGCGGCCTGATGGAGCAGACCTACCAATTGAACGAAGCGACCCAGGGATTTTTGGGTGTGCAGTTGCAACAGCGCCTGGAGCAGAATCGCAGCCATATGGTGCTGCAAGCCGTGGCGCTGATGGCAGTGTTCCTGTTGATTTTCTACCTGTACGCCGGGTTCTACGCGTCGACCCGCACCACCCTTCAGCACCTGGGTCAGATGATGGATAAGGTGGCGGCGGGGGACATGACGGTCAATTTCGTCGCTCGCAGCAAAGACGAACTGGGTGAGCTGGGTGAGGTGTTCAACGGTACGGTGGCGAAAATCCACGACCTGATCGAACAGGTCGGTCGCACCGTCGCGGAAGTCGAACGCCAGGCCGGGCAGGTGGAAACGGTATCGGCCCAGAGCAACCAGGCTGTCGCCGGCCAGCGTAGCCAGATCGAACTGGTGGCCACGGCGATGAACCAGATGTCGGCCACGGCCCAGGAGGTGGCCCGCAGCGCCGCCGCCGCGGTGAGCAGCGCCCACAGCGTGAACGACGAAACCCTCAGCGGGCGCGGGCTGGTGGAGTCCCAGCAGGGCAGCATTGCCCGCTTGGCCAGCGAGATCGATCAGTCGGTGCAGGTGATCAACCAACTGGCGACCGACAGCCAGGCCATCAGCCGCGTGCTGGATGTGATCAAGAGCATCGCCGAACAGACCAACCTGCTGGCGCTCAATGCCGCCATCGAAGCCGCCCGGGCCGGTGAGCAGGGCCGTGGTTTCGCGGTGGTGGCCGATGAAGTCCGGACCCTGGCCAAGCGGACCCAGCAATCGACCGAAGAAATCGAAGCGATGATCACCCGCCTGCACGGCGGAGTCGGTGCCGCCGTCAAGGCGATGGGCACCAGTCATGAAATGGCCAGTGGCACGGTCGGCCAGTCGGAACAGGTCCAGCAAGCCCTGGAAAATATCCTCGGTGCGGTCGGCATGATCGTCGACCAGAACCAGCAGATCGCCGCCGCTGTGGAACAGCAGACGGCCGTGGCCCATGACATCGACCAGAACATCGTCGAGATCAACCGCGCCGGCGAGCGCACCGCCGAAGGCGCTCACCAGACCGAAGATGCCAGCCGTGCACTGTCCGCCCAGGTGGTGCAGCTCAAGCAGTTGATCAATGCGTTTCGGGTGTAGCTATCGGTCGCCGATCCAATGTGGGAGCGGGCTTGCTCGCGAAAGCGGTGTGTCAATCGACAAACAGGTTATCTGACACTCCGCTTTCGCGAGCAAGCCCGCTCCCACAGGAGGAATCACCAGTTGAACAGTTCGCGGGCATTGGCCGTACTGGCCTCGGCCAAGCGTTCTGGGCTGATGCCCATGATCCCCGCCAACGCCTCGCAAATCGCCGGCAAATGCGCCGGGCTGTTGCGTTGGCCGGGGAACATCGCCGGGGCCATGTCCGGTGAGTCGGTTTCCAGCACCACCGCCTCCAGCGGCAGTTTCGCCAGCACCCGGTGCATGCGCAGGGCCTGGGGCCAGGTCGCGGCGCCGCCCAGGCCGAGCTTGAAGCCGAGCTTGATGTACTCGCGGGCCTCTTCAAAACTGCCGGCGAAGGCGTGGATGATGCCCGCGCGTGCCGGGCTGATGCGCTTGAGGGTGGCGATCACGGCGGCATGGCTGCGACGCACGTGGATCAGTGCCGGCAGTTCGAACTCCACGGCCAGTTCCAGTTGTGCTTCGAACAGCGCTTGCTGGCGGCCCCGGTCCAGGGGCTCGATGTAATAATCCAGGCCGATTTCCCCCACCGCACAGAGTTGCCGGTGCCCGGCCAGGCGGCCGAGCCATTCGCGCAACAGGGCCAGGTCGTCGGGTCGATGCTGGTCGAGGTACACCGGGTGCAGCCCCAAGGCAGCGTGCAGGTCCGGGTCACTTTGCACCAGCTCCCAGACCCGCTGCCAATTGTCCCGGTACACGCCCAGTACCACCATTTGCCGCACGCCCAAGGCGCGGCTCTCGACCAGCAGGGCCGGGCGATCCACGTCAAAGTCTGGAAAGTCCAGGTGGGTGTGGGTGTCGATCAACTCCATGCATCAATCCTGAAGAAACGTCAGCCCTGGTGGATCCGCTGCTTGAACGTCCGTGCGATGGCTTGCACGCCAGGCTGGTAGTCATCGTTTTCGATGGCCGCCAAGGCCAGTTCCAGAGCCTTGTCGGCGATCAGTTGATGTTGCTGGGACATGGCATTGACCGGCAGCGGCAGGAAATCCAGCAACTGCGTGTCACCGAACGTGCCCAGGCGCAGCGGGCGCGCCTTGAGCGGGAAGTCGTGCAGGGCGTCGAACACCCCTTGCAGCAGCACGTAGGATGTGGTGATCAGCGCGTCGGGCAAATGCCCCAGGCGCGCGAGCATTTCATCCATCAACTGGCGGCCGCACTCACGGCTGAACGACTCGCCATGTTCGATCAATACCTGGCCCTCGAACCCGGCCAAGGCTTCGCGAAAGCCCGCGGCCCGTTCCTGGCTGATGCTCAACTCGGGGCGGGCGCTGATCAGCGCGATTTGTCGAGGGTGAGTCTCCAGCAGGCTGCGGGTCAGGTGCAGGCTGGCCTGGCGGTCGTCGCTGATTACCGAGCAGAAGCGCGCCGGTTCCATCACCCGGTCGATGGCGATGATCGGAATGCCCTTGGCCTGCAATTGCAGGTAGCTGTCGTCGCCGGCCGGTAGGCAACTGGCGACGATCAACGCATCGCAGCGCCGGGCACGGAACAATTGCAGCAGTTGCCGTTCACTCTCAGGTGCGTCGTCGGAACTGGCGATCAGCAGTTGATAGCCCCGCGCCCGTGCGCCTTGTTCCAGCAACTTGGCGATGCGGGCGTAACTGGGGTTTTCCAGGTCCGGCAGGATGAAGCCCAGGGTTCGGGTATGCCGGCTGCGCAGCCCGGCGGCCTGGGGGTTGGGCGTGAAGCCGTGTTCCTCGACCACCGCCCGCACCCGTTCGACGGTGGCGCTGCTGATGCGTTGCTGTTCGGCCTTGCCGTTGATGACGTAACTGGCGGTGGTCACGGACACACCGGCCAGTTGGGCAATATCACTGAGTTTCAACCCGGTTTTCCTTGTTTTTTCGAGTTAGCCCCGACGATAAGGGCCATCCTACCCGATTCAAGCCGACGGTCACCGTCCGAACGCTTACGACAAGTTGCACTTCAAGGATGAGAGATTATCGAGTAACGTGCCAATCTTTCTAGATTAAACGTTTCAGCAAGCGTATTTTCAAGGGTAGCAGGATTTTTTGGCCGCTCTGCCGCGATACCGCCAAAAGCTGTCCTGCAACGCTAAGCTGATTCATTCAAAACAATACCTGGCGCCAACCGGACGCCAAAAAGGAGAAAGCATGCTCGAGCTCACTCTAGAGCAGATATCCATGGCGCAGACGGCTGTGGATAAAGACGCTGCACTGCAACTGCTCGCCGACAAGCTGGTGGCCGATGGCCTGGTAGCCGAGGGTTACCTTGCCGGCTTGCAGGCGCGCGAAGCCCAGGGTTCGACCTTTCTTGGCCAAGGTATTGCCATCCCCCACGGCACCCCGCAGACCCGCGACCTGGTCTATTCCACCGGCGTGCGCCTGTTGCAATTCCCCGACGGCGTGGACTGGGGCGACGGCCAGATTGTCTACCTGGCCATCGGCATTGCCGCCAAATCCGACGAACACCTGCGCCTGCTGCAACTGCTGACCCGCGCCCTCGGCGAGACGGACCTGGGCCAGGCCCTGCGTCGTGCCGGTAGCGCCGAAGCCTTGCTGAAGCTGTTGCAAGGTGCGCCGCAGGAACTGGCCCTGGATGCCCAGATGATCGGCCTCGGTGTGTCGGCTGACGATTTTGAAGAGCTGGTGTGGCGCGGCGCCCGCCTGCTGCGCCAGGCCGACTGCGTGAGCAACGGCTTTGCCGGCGTATTGCAGCAAGTCGATGCGCTGCCACTCGGTGATGGCTTGTGGTGGCTGCACAGCGAACAAACCGTCAAGCGCCCGGGCCTGGCGTTCGTCACTCCAGACAAACCCATCCGTTACCTGGGCCAACCCTTGAGCGGTCTGTTCTGCCTCGCCAGCCTCGGCGAGGCCCACCAGGCCTTGCTTGAACGGCTCTGCGCATTGCTGATCGAAGGCCGCGGCCATGAATTGGGCCGCGCCACCAGCAGCCGCAAAGTGCTGGAAGTGCTCGGCGGCGAATTGCCCGCCGACTGGCCCAGCGCGCGCATCGGCCTGGCCAATGCCCATGGCCTGCATGCCCGTCCGGCGAAGATTCTCGCCCAATTGGCGAAAAGCTTCGAAGGTGAGATCCGCGTGCGCATCGTCGACGGCCAGGACAGCGCCGTGTCGGCCAAGAGCCTGAGCAAGCTGTTGAGCCTGGGCGCCCGTCGCGGCCAGGTCCTGGAATTCATCGCCGAGCCGAGCATCGCCGCCGACGCGTTGCCGGCGCTGCTGGCCGCCATCGAAGAAGGCCTGGGCGAAGAGGTCGAACCGCTGCCGCCGCCGAGTGCGCCGCAGGAAACCGTAATGGCCGAAGTCGCGACGGTCATGCTGGCGCCCGAATCCGGCAGCTTGATCCAGGCTGTCGCCGCCGCCCCGGGCATCGCCATCGGCCCGGCCCACATCCAGGTCTTGCAGGCCATCGATTATCCGATGCGCGGTGAGTCGGCGGCCATCGAGCGCGAGCGCTTGCAAAACGCCTTGAACCAGGTGCGCCGCGATATCCAGGGTTTGATCGAACGCGCCAAGGCCAAGGCCATCCGCGAGATCTTCATTACCCACCAGGAAATGCTCGACGACCCGGAACTGACCGACGAAGTCGACACCCGCTTGAAGCTGGGCGAGAGTGCGCAAGCAGCGTGGATGGGCGTGATCGAAGCTGCCGCCAAAGAGCAGGAAGCCTTGCAGGATGCCTTGCTGGCCGAACGTGCCGCCGACCTGCGGGATGTTGGCCGTCGGGTGCTGGCGCAGCTGTGCGGCGTCGAAACCCCGGCTGAACCCGAGCAACCCTACATCCTGGTGATGGACGAAGTCGGCCCGTCCGATGTCGCCCGTCTGGACCCGGCTCGCGTGGCGGGGATCCTCACCGCCCGTGGTGGCGCCACCGCCCACAGCGCCATTGTCGCCCGCGCCCTGGGCATTCCGGCGCTGGTGGGCGCCGGTGCGGCGGTGTTGCTACTGGCACCGGGCACATCGTTGCTGCTGGATGGCCAGCGCGGTCGCCTGCACGTGGACCCTGACGCCGCCACGTTGCAGCGCGCCAAGGAAGAACGCGACACCCGCGAGCAGCGTCTCAAGGTTGCCGCCGAGCAGCGTCACGAACCGGCGGTGACCCGTGACGGTCATGCCGTGGAAGTGTTCGCCAACATTGGCGAAAGCGCCGGCGTCGCCAGCGCGGTGGAGCAGGGGGCTGAAGGCATTGGCTTGTTGCGCACCGAACTGATTTTCATGGCCCACACCCAGGCGCCGGACGAAGCGACCCAGGAAGTCGAATACCGCAAGGTGCTCGATGGCCTGGCCGGTCGGCCGCTGGTGGTGCGCACCCTCGATGTGGGCGGCGACAAGCCGCTGCCGTACTGGCCGATCGCGAAAGAAGAAAACCCGTTCCTCGGCGTGCGTGGCATCCGCCTGACGTTGCAGCGTCCGCAGGTCATGGAAGCGCAACTGCGGGCCTTGTTGCGCTCGGCGGACAGCCGTCCGCTGCGGATCATGTTCCCGATGGTGGGCAGCGTCGATGAGTGGCGCCAGGCCCGGGACATGACCGAGCGCCTGCGCCGGGAAATTCCCGTGGCGGACCTGCAACTGGGGATCATGATCGAAGTGCCGTCCGCCGCGTTGCTGGCGCCGGTGCTTGCCAAAGAAGTCGACTTCTTCAGCGTCGGCACCAACGACCTGACGCAATACACCCTGGCGATCGACCGTGGTCACCCGACGCTGTCGGCCCAGGCCGATGGTTTGCACCCGGCCGTGCTGCAACTGATCGACATCACCGTGCGCGCCGCCCATGCCCATGGCAAATGGGTCGGTGTGTGTGGCGAACTGGCGGCCGACCCGCTGGCGGTGCCGGTGCTGGTGGGCCTGGGCGTGGACGAACTGAGTGTCTCGGCCCGCAGCATTGCCGAGGTCAAGGCGCGGGTTCGCGAATTGAGCCTGGCGCAAGTACAAACCCTGGCCCAAGAGGCTCTGGCCGTGGGCAGCGCCGATGACGTGCGCGCATTAGTGGAGGCGCTGTAATGGCGAAGATTCTTACCCTGACCCTGAACCCGGCGCTCGACCTCACGGTGGAGTTGGCGCGCCTGGAACCGGGCCAGGTCAACCGCAGCGACGCCATGCACGCCCACGCCGCCGGCAAGGGCGTGAACGTAGCCCAGGTGTTGGCCGATCTCGGCCATACGCTGACGGTCAGTGGTTTTCTCGGCGAGGACAACGCCCAGGTATTTGAAACATTGTTCGCCCAGCGTGGTTTTGTCGACGCCTTTATCCGGGTCCCCGGCGAAACCCGCAGCAATATCAAACTGGCTGAACAGGACGGACGTATCACCGATCTCAATGGCCCGGGACCGATGGTCGACGAAGCCGCGCAGCAAGCGTTGCTGGCGCGCCTTGAGCAAATCGCTCCCGGCCACGACGTGGTTGTGGTGGCCGGCAGCCTGCCCCGTGGCGTCAGCCCACAGTGGTTGCAGGCGCTGATCCTGCGCCTGAAACAACTCGGTCTGAACGTGGCCCTCGACACCAGCGGCGAAGCCTTGCGCGTCGCCCTGGCGGCGGGGCCGTGGCTGATCAAACCGAACACCGAGGAACTGGCCGACGCGCTGGGTTGCGAGGTAGTGAGCGAATTGGCCCAGGCGCAAGCGGCGCAGCGCCTGCATGCCCTGGGCGTCGAGCATGTGGTGATTTCCCACGGTGCCGATGGCGTGAACTGGTTCAGTGTCGGTTCGGCGCTGCATGCTTCGCCACCCAAGGTGACGGTTGCCAGTACCGTGGGCGCCGGGGATTCGCTGCTGGCGGGCATGCTGCACGGCCTGCTCAGCGCCGACACCCCGGAGCAGACGCTGCGCACCGCCACGGCCATTGCCGCCATGGCGGTCACGCAGATCGGTTTTGGCATCCACGACACCGCGTTGCTGGCGTCGCTTGAACAGGGCGTGCGCGTGCGCCCCCTGACAGAACAATAAGAGGGTTCGCAAGAATGAAACTAGCCATTGTGACGGCCTGCCCGAACGGCATGGTTACCAGTGTGTTGTGCGCCCGCCTGCTGGACGCCGCGGCGCAGCGCCAGGGTTGGAGCACCAGTGTTGAAGTCCATGACGCGGCCCATCCGGAACGCCAATTGTCGGCGGCGACTCTCGAAGCGGCCGAGTGGGTGTTGCTGGTCGCCAGCGGCCCGGTGGACCTGTCGCGGTTCGTTGGCAAGCGGGTGTTTCGCAGCACGCCGGCCCTGGCCCTCCAGGACGTTGATGCGGTGCTGCGTCGTGGCGCCGAAGAAGCTGAGGTCCTGGGCGAGGCCGACGTGTTCGCGCAAGAACCGGCGACTCCGACCGAGCGCGCTCCACGCCTGGTGGCGATCACGGCTTGCCCGACCGGTGTCGCCCACACCTTCATGGCCGCCGAAGCCTTGCAGCAGGCAGCGGCGCGCTTGGGTTACGACTTGAAGATCGAAACCCAGGGCTCGGTGGGCGCGCGCAATCCGTTGAGTCCCGAGGCGATCGCCGAGGCCGATGTGGTATTGCTGGCGACGGATATCGAAGTCGCCACCGAACGTTTTGCCGGCAAGAAAATTTATCGTTGTGGCACCGGCATCGCCTTGAAACAGGCCGAAGCCACGCTGAAAAAAGCCTTGGCCGAAGGTCGGCAGGAAAGCGCGGCGAGTGGGGCTTCCGGTCCTGCGGCGAAAGCGGAAAAAAGCGGTGCCTATAAGCACCTGCTGACGGGCGTATCGTTCATGCTGCCGATGGTGGTAGCCGGTGGTTTGATGATCGCTTTGTCGTTCGTGTTTGGCATCGAGGCTTTCAAGGAACAGGGAACCCTGGCGGCGGCGCTGATGCAAATCGGCGGCGAGACCGCGTTCAAATTGATGGTGCCGCTGCTGGCCGGCTACATCGCCTATTCCATCGCCGACCGTCCGGGCCTGGCCCCGGGGATGATCGGCGGGATGCTGGCGAGCACCCTCGGCGCCGGTTTCATTGGCGGGATCATCGCCGGGTTCCTGGCCGGTTACGCGGCCAAGGCGATCAACCGCTACGCGCGCCTGCCCCAGAGCCTGGAAGCGCTCAAGCCGATCCTGATCATTCCGCTGCTGGCGAGCCTGTTCACCGGCCTGGTGATGATCTACATCGTCGGCAAACCGGTGGCGGGCATGCTCGAAGCCCTGACCCACTTCCTCGACAGCATGGGCACCACCAATGCAATCCTTTTGGGCGTGTTGCTGGGGGCGATGATGTGCGTCGACCTCGGCGGGCCGATCAACAAGGCTGCCTATGCATTTTCCGTGGGGCTGCTGGCGTCCCAGAGTTATGCCCCGATGGCCGCGGCCATGGCTGCAGGCATGGTGCCGCCCATTGGCCTGGGGATCGCCACGTTCATCGCCCGGCGCAAATTCGCCCAGACCGAACGCGAGGCCGGTAAAGCGGCGCTGGTGTTGGGGCTGTGCTTCATTTCCGAAGGCGCGATCCCGTTCGCGGCCAAGGACCCGCTGCGGGTGATCCCGGCCAGCATCGCCGGCGGCGCGCTGACCGGTGCGCTGTCGATGTACTTCGGCTGCAAGCTCATGGCTCCCCACGGCGGCCTGTTCGTGATGCTGATCCCCAACGCCATCAACCACGCGCTGTTGTACCTGCTGGCGATCGTGGCGGGGAGCCTGCTGACGGCGGTGGCGTATGCGCTGCTCAAGCGGCCTGAGGTGGTAGAGATGGCGTTGGCGCCGGCCAAGGCCTGAGCCCACACTGCTTTGCCTACTGTGGGAGCGAGCCTGCTCGCGATAGCGGAGTGTCAGACAGCCTATTTGTCGACTGATACATCGCTATCGCGAGCAGGCTCGCTCCCACAGGGGCATCGATGCTCATGTAATCCCTGTCACACCCACTTCACACTCCCATGCTTAAGTTTTCCCATTTCAAGGGAGAACACCATGAGCGAATTCGACCTGGGCCGTCGTCGTGTGATGCAAGCCGTAGGCGCTGGTTTATTGCTGCCCGGGCTAGCCCCGGCGGTGATCGCTTCGGTCAAGGATCGGCCGGTGCTTACCGACGGCGTGCAGTCTGGCGATTTGCAGGGCGACCGGGCGATGATCTGGAGCCGCAGCGACCGCCCGGCGCGGATGGTGGTGGAGTGGGACACCCGCAGCAAGTTCAGCAATCCGCGCCGCTTCGTCTCGCCCATGGTCGATGCCCGCAGCGATTTCACCGCCCGGGTCGAACTCACCGGGCTGCCCCGCGACCAGGCGATTTTCTACCGGGTGCATTTTGAAGACGCCCAGAGCGGCGTCGCCAGCGAACCTTGGCTTGGCCACCTGCGCAGCGTGCCGCAGTTCAAGCGCAACATCCGGTTTGTCTGGAGCGGCGACACCGTCGGCCAGGGCTTCGGCATCAACCCGGACATTGGTGGCATGCGCATCTACGAAGCCATGCGCCTGCGCCTGCCGGATTTCTTCATTCACAGTGGCGACACCATCTACGCCGACGGCCCGGTGCCAGCGCAGGTGACGACGGAGGGCGGTCGTATCTGGCGCAACCTCACCACCGAAGCCAAGAGCAAGGTCGCCGAAACCCTGGATGAGTATCGCGGCAACTATCGCTACAACCTGATGGACGAAAACGTCCGCCGTTTCAATGCCGAGGTGCCGCAGATCTGGCAGTGGGACGACCATGAGGTGGTCAACAACTGGTCGCCGGGCAAGCAACTGGACGAGCGCTACCAGACCAAGGATATCCACAGCCTCGTGGGCCGTGCGCGCCAGGCCTGGCTGGAGTACGCGCCGATGCGCCGGCAGAAGGCCGACGGCGGCGGACGCATCTACCGCAAGCTCGGTTACGGGCCGCTGCTGGATGTGTTCGTGCTGGACATGCGCAGCTACCGCGAAGCCAACGACGCCAACCTCGGCGCGGCCAAACCGTTCCTGGGGCGGGAGCAACTGAATTGGCTCAAGCGCGAGTTGAAGCAGTCCCGGGCCCAATGGAAAGTCATCGCCGCCGACATGCCCATCGGCCTCGGTGTGCCGGATGGCGAGGTCAGCCCCGGTGTGCCGCGTTGGGAAGCGGTCGCCAATGGTGACCCGGGCGCGGCCCAGGGGCGCGAAGTGGAGATCGCCGAACTGCTCGGTTACCTGCGCAAGCATCAGGTGCGCAACTATGTCTGGCTCACCGCCGATGTTCACTATTGCGCCGCCCATCACTACCACCCCGAACAGGCCGCGTTCCAGGATTTCGAACCGTTCTGGGAGTTCGTCGCCGGGCCATTGAACGCCGGCAGCTTCGGGCCCAACGCCCTGGACAAGACCTTTGGCCCGGAGGTGGTGTTCCAGAAAGCGCCTGCGACCCAGAACACCTCGCCGTTCGCCGGGTATCAGTTCTTTGGCGAGGTGAACATCGACGGGCAGAGCGGGGAGATGGGCGTGGTGTTGCGGGATCTGGAAGGCGTGGCGGTGTTCGAGAAGAAGTTGCAGCCGGTGTGAGTTCTGAAGCTCAACACAGAACCCATGTGGGAGCGAGCCTGCTCGCGAAAGCGGTGTCCCAGGCAACACTTGTGCAAACTGACACACCGCCTTCGCGAGCAGGCTCGCTCCCACAGGATTTGAGGTCTTGGTCAGGATCAGTAAACATCCCGCCGATACCGCCCTTGCTCGATCAGCCGTTCCACGGCCTCGCGCCCCAGCACGCTGTTGAGCACGTGATCCACCCCGGAGGCCATGCCCTGCAAGCTGCCGCAGACATAGATCACCGCACCGTCTGCCAGCCATTGCTTGAGCAGCGCGGCCGATTCCAGCAGGCGGTCCTGGACGTAGATCTTCTGCTTCTGATCCCGGGAGAACGCCAGGTCCAAGCGTTCCAAGTCGCCGGAAGTCACCCATTCCTGCAACTCATCACGGCAGTGGAAATCATGTTCGCGGTGGCGTTCGCCAAACAGCAGCCAGTTGCGCTGCATGCCCTCGGTGACACGCGCCTTGAGCAGGCTGCGCAGGCCCGCCAGGCCGGTGCCGTTGCCCAGCAGGATCATCGGCACGCCCTGTGCCGGTAGGTGGAAGCTGCTGTTGCGGCGCAGTCGCAGGCTGATGGCGCTGCCCAGCGCTGCGTGCTCGGTCAACCAGCCGGAACCGACGCCCAGGCTGCCGTCGGGGTGGCGTTCCTGGCGCACGATCAGCTCCAGCACGCCGTCGGCCGGGATCGAGGCGATGGAGTACTCGCGTATCGCCAGCGGTGCCAGTGCATCCACCAGGGCTTGGGCATGCAGGCCGACCAGATGGGTGCGGTTCTCCGGCAATTGGCGGGTCGCCAGGGCCTGGTCGAGGCTCTGCGGCAGGCCATCGATCTGCACGCGCGCGTGGCCGGATAGGCCGAGGCCATCGAGGAAATGTTCGATGGCCGACAGGTCATTGCGCGGCAGGATTTCCACCAGGTCACCGGCCAGCCAACTGCTCGGCCCAGGGGCGGCGAGGCCCAGCAGGTACACGCCCGAGCCGCTGCTGTCGGGGTTGAGCAGGGTACGCTGGCTGAGGGTCCAGTTTTCGAAGCTTGGCGCCTGCCAAGTGTCCAGCGGGGCTTGGCCGGTCAGCTCCGCCAATTGTTGTTGCCAGTGACGCAGGGCGTAAGGGTCGCCGCTGTCCACTTCCACCGGCGCGAACAGGGTCTTGCCGCCGTGTTCCGCCAGCCAGGCGTGCAGGCGCCGGGCGAAGCCGCAGAAGTGTTCATATTGCCGGTCGCCCAGGCCCAGCACCGAATACTGCAGGCGCTCCAGGCTCAAGGCTTGGCCCAAGACCTTGCGTTCGAAACCGCGGGCACTGTCCGGGCCTTCGCCGTCGCCGAAGGTGCTGACGACAAACAGCGCGTGGGTGGCGTTGTTCAGGTCTTGCTCACGCACACCGGCCAGAGGCTGGACGTTCACGGGCAAGCCGGCGGCCTGGAGCTGGCCGGCGGTCTGCCAGGCCAGTCGCTCGGCGAAACCGCTTTGGCTGGCGAAACCGATCAGCCAGGCCGGCGCATCGGTCGGGTTGGCGCTCAGGGCCTGGCGGGCGTTCCTGGCCTGGCGCTGCTTGCGGCGACGGTCCAGGTACAGCAGCCAGCCGGTGATGAAGAACAGCGGCATGGTCAGCGCGGCCACGGTGACCAGGACCCGCCCGACCAGGCCGAAGTAGCTGCCGATATGCAAGGCATAGACGCTGGTGAGCAATTGCGCCTTGAGGCTCTTGTCACTGTAGCGGCTGTGCCGGCTGACGACGCCAGTGGCCGGGTCGAGGATGAGCTGGTTCAGTGCCCGGTCGTGGGGCGAACTTTCCAGCAGATAGAACACGGTCGCCGGTTGCCCGGCCACGGGCGGCATGCGCACGTTGTAGGCGGACAGGCCCGGGCCGGCGGCGCTGTAGATGCTGCTCCACATGGCCCGATAATCAGCCACGGGCAGTGGACCGCTCGGCGCCGGGCCGCGATTGCGCACCCGTTCCTCTTCCGGCGAATCGGAGAGCAGGCGGGTCACGCCTTTGTTGTACCACTCGTAGGACCAGGTCAGTCCGGTGAGTGCCGCCAGCAAATAGAACACCAGGCACCAGGTGCCCGCCACCGAGTGCAGGTCCCAATTGAAGCCGCGGCCTTTTTTTCGCCAATCGAGGGTTAGCCAGGCGCGCCAGTTTTTCCACTGGCGCGGCCAGCGCAGGTACAACCCGGACAGGCAGAAGAACACCAGGATCAGCGTGCAGGCACCGGTGATCTGCCGACCCACGTCGTCCAGGGTCAGGACGCGGTGCAGCCTGAGCATCAGGCCGAAAAAATCCTGGCCGGTCACCTCACCCATGAACTGTGCGGTGTAGGGGTTGAAATAGCGCATGGCGCCACGTTTTTCCCCGGGGGGCGCCGCGAAGATCACCCGCGCGGCGTTGCCGCTGTCGGTTTCGACCCAGAGCATGGCGACGGTCTTGCCGGCGGTGGCTTCGATCTGTTCCACCAGTTCGGCGGGCGGCAGGACGCCGGCCGGTTGTTTCTCCACCGTCAGCACCTGCGGGTTCAAGGCCCGCAGGATTTCATCCTGGAACGACACCACCGCCCCGGTAACGCCCATCAACGCCAGGACCAGCCCGGCACTGATGCCGAAAAACCAGTGCAACTGGAACAGGGTTTTCTTCAACACGTCGCTCGCCTTGTTCATCTACTGTTCATCACGGCGTGCATTATGCCGTGTGTTATCGAGAAGCATTCATAAACACACCTAAAAGCCTCGATCATTTGCATGAACGGGCAGGCGACGAAATCCTGTGGGAGCGAGTCTGCTCGCGAAGAGGCCGGCACATCCAACATCTTCGCCGACTGGAACACCGCTTTCGCGAGCAAGCCCGCTCCCACACTGGATTTTCAACAGACACAAAACCCATGTGCACCCAATCCCCCTGTGGGAGCGAGCCTGCTCGCGATGAGGCCGGTACATCCAACATTTTCGCCGACTGGGAGATCGCCTTCGCGAGCAGGCTCGCTCCCACATTGGATTTTCAGCAGACACAATACCCATGTGCACCCAATCCCCCTGTGGGAGCGAGCCTGCTCGCGATGAGGCCAGTACATCCAACATTTTCGCCAACTGGGACACCGCCTTCGCGAGCAAGCCCGCTCCCACGATTGGATCGGAGTGCGACCGGAAAAAAAACGGCGCCTTCCATTTCTGAAAGGCGCCGTTTTTTATTACGCAACAGGGCAAGAACTACGAGCTCAAGCGCCCAAACGCATCACACGTAAAACGATTTCAGCGGCGGAAAGCCATTGAATTCCACCGCGCTATAGCTGGTGGTATAGGCCCCGGTCGACAGCCAATACAGGCGATCACCAATGGCCAGGTTCAACGGCAACCCGTACTTGTAGTTCTCATACATGATGTCAGCGCTGTCACAGGTAGGCCCGGCGATGACCACTTCTTCCATCTCGCCTTTCTTCTCGGTCCAGATCGGGAACTTGATGGCTTCGTCCATGGTTTCGATCAGGCCGGAGAACTTGCCCACATCCGTGTACACCCAACGCTCGACAGCGGTACGGGACTTGCGCGCCACCAGCACCACTTCGCTGACCAGGATCCCGGCGTTGGCGATCAACGAACGGCCCGGCTCCAGGATGATTTCCGGCAGATCGTCACCGAAGTCTTCCTTCAGGAAGCGGATGATTTCCTCGGCGTAGGTTTCCAGGCTGTTGGTGCGGGTGATGTAGTTGGCCGGGAAGCCGCCACCCATGTTGATCAGCTTCAGGACGATGCCATCTTCTTCCTTCAAGCGCTCGAAGATCACCTTGACCTTGGCAATGGCCGCGTCCCAGACGCTGATGTCGCGCTGTTGCGAGCCGACGTGGAACGAAATGCCGTACGGCACCAGGCCCAGGTCGCGAGCCAGTATCAGCAGGTCCATGGCCATGTCGGTCTGGCAGCCGAACTTGCGCGACAACGGCCAGTCAGCGGTGGTCGAGCCTTCGGTAAGGATCCGCACATAGACTTTCGAACCCGGCGCGGCCTTGGCGATGTTGCGCAGGTCGGCTTCGGAGTCGGTGGCGTACAGGCGCACGCCCTTCTCGTAGAAGTAGCGGATGTCCTTGGATTTCTTGATGGTGTTGCCGTAGCTGATCTGCTCCGGGCCGACGCCGCGGCTCATGACCTTGTCCAGCTCATAGATCGAGGCGATGTCGAAGTTCGAGCCTTTTTCCTTGAGCAGGTCGATGATTTCTACCGCCGGGTTGGCCTTGACGGCGTAGTAGACCTTGGCGAATTCGAAACCAGCGCGCAGGTCGTCATAGGCCTGGGAGATCATCGCGGTGTCGATCACCACGAACGGGGTTTCCTGCTTGTCGGCGAACGCTTTCATTTTCTGGAAAGTTTCGCGCGCGAAATAATCTTCGACCTGGATCGACATACTTGGGACTCCTACTGGCAAACATCAGGATCAATGGGTGTGAGGGCAAGCAGCCCTCGTGAACGTCCTCCGTATCCCCACTTTGGTTCGCCTACTTCCCAAGGCATGTCGCCGAAAGCAAAAAGGCCATGGGACGCTTGATTCCCTTGGCCTTGCTGTCTCGTCGTCAGTACTTGAGCCGGATGGATCGTTTCCAGCATGGACGTTCGGCGCGAACTTTAGGGCGTGAGGGGCCTGAGATCAACTAAAAATGTCGCGTTTTTGCACACATCCGTCGTGCGGCCCGCGACAGCTCATGATGTAACCGACCTGCGTGACAGATTGATGTTCCCCCGGATTGGTATTCGAGCCTGCTCGATATGGCTTTTGCCTTTGTGCGAGGGAGCTTGCTCCCGCTGGGTGGCGAAGCCGCCCCAAAAAAGCGATGAGCGCTTCGCACTCAAGCGGGAGCAAGCTCCCTCGCCACACAAGCAGCCACACAAGCAGCCACACAAGCAGCCACAAAAGCAGCCACAAAAGCCAGCAACAAAGGCTGCGGTGCCCGATCAGGCTGACGCAGTCTCGGCCGGCGAGACAATGCTGGTCTTGCCCCCGCGCGAACGCCCCGAGCTCAGGTACTCGGCAATCGATTCCTGGGTCACTTCGCCAAGAAACACCCGCTCGGCATCCAATACCGGCAGCCATGAGCGGTTGAACTCGTACATGCGCGACAGCAGGATCCGCAGGTGTTCGTCGTAGGCGGCGGTGGCGTTGAACTCGCGCAGGTATTGTCCGCAGGTGCCGGTCTGGCGGTGCAGGTCGCGGCGGCGCACGTAGCCCAGGGCTTTGTTCTCGGCACAGGTGACCACCACGTAGCGCCGGTCATGTTCGTCCATCAACTCCAGTGCCTCAGCCACTGGCGTCTCGGGGCTGACCGACGGGGCGTTGTCCGCCGCGTCTTCGGCCTTGACCAGCAACAGGCGCTTGAGCGTGCTGTCCTGACCGACAAAATTACTGACAAACTCGTCGGCCGGATGCGCCAGCAACGTGTCCGGGTGATCGCACTGGACCAGCTTGCCGGCGCGGAAGATTGCGATCTTGTCCCCCAGCTTGATGGCCTCGTCGATGTCGTGGCTGACCATGATCACGGTCTTGTTCAGCGCCCGTTGCATCTCGAAGAACTCGTTCTGGATCATCTCGCGGTTGATCGGGTCGACCGCGCCGAAGGGTTCGTCCATCAGCAGCAACGGCGCATCGGCCGCCAGGGCACGGATCACACCGATTCGTTGTTGTTGGCCACCGGACAATTCACGAGGGTAGCGGTGCAGGTATTGCTTGGGTTCGAGCTTGATCATGCTCATCAATTCGCGGGCGCGGGCGTGGCATTTCTGCTTGTCCCAGCCGAGCAGGCGCGGGACCACGGTGATGTTTTCCTCGATGGTCATGTTCGGAAACAGGCCGATCTGTTGGATCACGTAGCCGATGTTGCGGCGCAGGGTCACCTCGTCGAGGCCAGTGGTGTCTTCGCCGTTGATCAACACCTTGCCCGAGGTCGGCGGAATCAATCGGTTGATCATCTTCAGCGTGGTGCTTTTGCCACAGCCCGACGGCCCGAGGAACACGCAGATCTCGCCTTCGTTGACAGTCAGGTTCACCGAGTCCACGGCTTTGACGTCTTTGCCGTTGCTCTTGAAGGTTTTGCTGAGGTTTTGAAGTTCGATCATTTCAGTAATCCTTTTGGAGTCAGCGAGCGTTGCAGCCATTGCAGGAGCAGGTCGGCGAAAATGGCCAGGAGACTGACCAGCACGGCGCCGACGATCAGCATCGACATGTCGCTGCGACTGATGGAAGCGAGGATGAGCACGCCCAGGCCACCGGCACCGATGGTGGCGGCGATGGTCATGACGCCGATGTTCATGACCACGGCGGTGCGTACGCCGGCCAGGATCACCGGCACGGCGATGGGCAGTTCGACCATGCGCAGGCGCTGGCCGAAGGTCATGCCGATGCCTCGGGCGGCTTCACGAATGCCGGGTTCGACGCCGGTCAGGGCCAGGTAGGTGTTGCGCATGATTGGCAACAGTGAATAGAGAAACACCGCAGTGATCGCCGGCATCGGCCCCAGGCCCTGGCCGAACTTGGAATAGAACGGCAGCAGCAGGCCGAACAGGGCGATCGACGGAATCGTCAGCAGCACCGTGGCGCTGGCCTGCAAGGGGCCGGCGAGTGCCGGAAAGCGGGTCATGAAAATGCCCAGCGGCACACCTATGAAAATCGCCAGGGTCACGGCGATGCCCACCAGGGTGATGTGCTGCCAGGTCAGGTGCAGCACCAGCGGCCAGTCCAGATGGGAAAAGGCGTCAAGAAAATCCATGGCTTTTCCTCCAGGTCATTGGGGTGAGAGCAGCGAATGCTGGCGCAGGAAATCGGCGGCAACGGCGGAAGGGCTCTCGTGATCGACGTCCACGCGGGCGTTGAGCTGGCGCATGGTTTCATCATCGAACAGCTCGACCATAGGCTTGAGCTGTGCGGCCAGTTGCGGGTGCGCGTCGAGGAACGCCCGGCGCACCACCGGCGCGGCGGTGTAGTCGGGGAAGTAGTGTTTGTCGTCTTCCAGCAGCTTCAATTTGAAAGCATTCAGGCGCCCGTCGGTGGTGTAGACCAGGCCGGCGAATACCTGGCTGTTGCGCAGCGCCGTATAAACCAGTCCCGCGTCCATCTGCCGGATGTTCTCGCGGGTCAGGTTCATGCCGTACTGCTTGACCATGCCGGCCAAACCGTCGGAACGGTTGGCGAACTCGGTGTCCAGGGCCACCAGGTGGTTCTGGTCGGCCTCGGCCTGCAACACCGTGTTCAACTGGCTGATGGTGTTGATCTGCGGATATTCCCGCGCAACTTTTTCCGGCAGGGCCAGGGCGAAGGTGTTGCTGAATTTCGACGGTTCGAGCCAGACCAGGCCTTTTTTGGCGTCGAGTTCTTTGACTCGGGCGTAGGACTGGGCGCTGTCGAGTTTTTCCGTGACATGGTTGTAGGACACCAGCGACACGCCGGTGTATTCCCAGAGCACGTCCAATTGCCCGGTCTCATGAGCACTGCGGGCTAGGGTGCTGCCCAGGCCGCCGGTGATCTGCGCGTCGTAGCCCTTGCTGCGCAAGTATTGCGCGGTGATTTCCGCCAGCAGCGTCTGCTCGGTGAACACCCGGGCGCCGAGGCGGATCAGCGGTTTTTCATCGGCTTGGGCGAACCCTGCGAACAGCAGGACACAGCCCAGTATCAAGCTCAACTTCTTCATAAACGATTTCCTTTATCCAGCCGGCTTATGACGGTCGCAGACCGCGTTCCAGCCAGAGGCGGCTGGCCAGAGTCACCAGGCCGTCGAGCAGCAGCGCCAGCAGCGCCGTGCAAGCGGCGCCGAGCAACAATTGCGGCTGGTTGTTCAAGGCAATGCCAGGGAAGATCAGGCTGCCGAGGCTGTTGGCGCCGATCAGGAAAGCCAGCGGGGCGGTGCCGACGTTGATCGCCAACGCTACGCGCACGCCGCCGACGATGATCGGCACGGCGTTGGGCAACTCGACTTTCCACAGCACCTGGCGTGGCGTCATGCCGATGCCGACGGCGGCTTCCTTGAGGGAGCCCTGGACATTCTTCAGGCCTTCATAGGTGTTGCGCACGATGGGCAGCAGTGAGGCGAGGAACAGGGCGAAGATGGCGGGCCCGCTGCCGATGCCCAGGATGCCGAGGGCGATGGCCAGTACAGCCAGGGGCGGCACGGTATTGCCGATGTTGAACACTTGCATGAAGCGTTCGGCACGCCCGACCATGCCGGGGCGGCTGAGGGCGATGCCGGCGGGGATGCCGACAATCAGGGCCGCCAGCATGGAGGCCAAGACAAGCATCAGGTGTGCTTGCAGGTAGAACAGCAGATCGTCGCGGTAGCGTTGGATCGTATCGATGCCGATCCAGTGGACCAACAGGGCAAGGAGGGCGACGACGACCGCACCTCCAATAAGCCCTTTGCCATAGCGGATAGCCACAGGCGGACTCCTTTATCTTTCAGTCGGCGCACGCTGTCCCGGGCGACAAACCGTCATGGGTTGCCGGGAAAACGTTCGCGAGAAGCAGCTCTTTTCGATGTGGGTCAAAGGACCGTCGAAGCGAGCCATGAGCGCAGCCTCGTCAGGCTAACTTGCTGATTTTTCAGGCCCTGACGGTTGCTCGTATCAGGGAGGTGGACGCCTCCACGGGGCTAAAGGTTCCCATGTAAGGGAAGATCTGACCACCCTGGATGTGCTCAACGGTTCGGTGCCTGGCACAAGTTGGGCTATAGTTTCTGCCCTTTTTTGAGTCACCCGCCAGGCGATTTCCCGTGACCAAACATGCCGTATGGAATTGGCCGGGATCGTCTGCTGATTGGTGATGACAAGTCAGGCGGAAGCCAGAAGAAGTTCTATAAGGACTTAATCAAGACAGCAGATGCCCGCTTTGACCGGCACCTAAGCACACTGAAGAAAGGGTAAGGCAATGGCTAAGTCAATCGACGAGATTATGAAAGGGCTTCCCGCGGCCCGTCGACAGAAGATCGAACAGCGCGGCGCAGAGCTCATTGCAGAACAGATGACCCTGCAGGAACTGCGCAAGGAGCTGAATCTCACGCAGGAGACTATGGCCGGTCTTCTCCACATGAAGCAAGGCAACGTCTCTAAAGTGGAGAAGCGTACCGACATGCTGCTCTCTACGCTGCGTGAATATGTTGAGGCTATGGGGGGAACGCTGGAATTGGTTGCCCGGCTTCCAGGTCGTGGCCCCGTGAAGCTGGAAGGTCTTCGTGACCTGAACGCGGACTTCAAGTAAGAAAAAAGGCCATCCAGACGGATGGCCTTTTGGTTTTTCAGTCATCCTCTTTCGGCGAGGGCGCAGTTCCAGCCAAGCGCCATAGGGCATCGTACCGAGCACTCCCGTCCGCCCTTTGTTACAATGCGCGGTTCCCTGTACTGGCCTGTGCAATCGGCCAAAAGCAAATTTTTCAGTGTGTGCATAACAGCATGCACAATCGAGATTTTGAACGATGTCCGACAGCAAAATTGTCAATGAAGTCAATGCCAGACGCACGTTTGCCATTATTTCCCACCCCGATGCCGGTAAGACCACCATCACCGAAAAGCTCTTGCTGATGGGCAAGGCGATTGCGGTGGCCGGCACGGTGAAATCCCGCAAGTCCGATCGCCATGCCACCTCCGACTGGATGGAAATGGAAAAACAACGGGGTATTTCCATTACCACGTCGGTCATGCAGTTCCCGTATCGCGATCACATGATCAACCTGCTCGACACCCCGGGCCACGAAGACTTCTCCGAAGACACCTACCGCACCCTGACGGCGGTGGACTCGGCCTTGATGGTCCTCGACGGCGGTAAGGGCGTCGAGCCACGGACCATCGCGCTGATGGACGTCTGCCGTCTGCGGGACACGCCGATTGTCAGTTTCATCAACAAACTCGACCGCGACATCCGCGACCCGATCGAACTGCTCGACGAGATCGAAGCGGTCCTGAAGATCAAGGCCGCGCCGATCACCTGGCCGATCGGTTGCTACCGCGACTTCAAGGGTGTGTACCACCTGGCCGATGACTACATCATCGTCTACACCGCCGGTCACGGGCACGAGCGCACCGAAACCAAGATCATCGAGAAGCTCGACTCCGATGAAGCCCGCGCCCACCTGGGCGACGAATACGATCGTTTCGTCGAGCAATTGGAGCTGGTGCAGGGCGCCTGCCATGAGTTCAACCAGCAGGAATTCATCGACGGCCAACTGACCCCGGTGTTCTTCGGTACCGCCCTGGGCAACTTCGGTGTCGACCATGTGCTCGACGCCGTGGTCGATTGGGCCCCGCGCCCGCTGCCACGCGTTGCCAACGAGCGCACCGTGGAGCCGGTGGAAGAGAAGTTCTCGGGCTTCGTGTTCAAGATCCAGGCGAACATGGACCCCAAGCACCGCGACCGCATCGCCTTCATGCGCATCTGCTCCGGCAAATACGAAAAAGGCATGAAGATGCGCCACGTGCGCACCGGCAAGGACGTGCGCATCGGCGACGCCTTGACGTTCTTCTCCTCGGAGCGCGAGCAACTGGAAGAAGCTTTTGCTGGCGACATCATCGGCCTGCATAACCACGGCACCATCCAGATCGGCGACACCTTCACCGAAGGCGAAGCCCTGGGCTTCACCGGCATCCCGCACTTCGCCCCGGAACTGTTCCGCCGCGTACGCCTGAAGGACCCGCTCAAGTCCAAGCAACTGCGCCAAGGTTTGCAGCAATTGGCCGAAGAGGGCGCCACCCAGGTGTTCTTCCCGGAGCGCAGCAACGACATCATTCTTGGTGCCGTCGGTGTGCTGCAGTTCGACGTCGTCGCCAGTCGCTTGAAAGAGGAATACAAGGTTGAGTGCTCCTACGAGCCGATCACCGTGTATTCGGCGCGTTGGGTCGAATGCGGTGACAAGAAGAAGCTCGAGGAATTCTCCAACAAGGCCGTGGAAAACCTCGCGCTGGATGGCGGCGGTCACCTGACCTACCTGGCCCCGACCCGGGTCAACCTGGCGCTGATGGAAGAGCGCTGGCCGGATGTGAAATTCCGTGCGACGCGGGAGCATCACTAAGCATCAAGCGTTGAAACCGAAAACCCCGCTGCGAAAGTAGCGGGGTTTTTTATGGCCTGCGCTTTGTCTTGAGCATGGACAGTTTCACTGGGGAATGGGTGTTCCCTGATGAAACACCATTTCCCACTCTTCACCTCGCTTGCGCCAGATCGAACTGCGCAGGCTGTGGGTGGATGACTGTCTATCGGCGGACAGGTTGTGACATCGATAGGTGACCAACACGGTGTGTTCCGACAGCGGTTTGGCTGAAAACTCGCTGATGGTGCGTTGAGTGAAGGGTTGTTGGGGTAACTGCTCGACCACCTGAGCCTTGGCCCAGACGCTACCGCTGGCGCCGAATTCGATGAAGTCCTCGGCGATCAGGCGAGAGATTGCCGCTGCGTCACGCCGTGTGTCTTGGGACAAAAGGCTATGTTCCAGTTGCATCAGGGTTTGCGACAGATTCATGTCGGGGAGCCTTTGAAGAGTTTCGGTCTACCATAGCGCAGGCGGGGCCTTTCGCGGATGCGAGCTCCCGTTAAAGACCTTTGTGAGGTAACTGTGGGAGCAAAGCTTGCTCGCGATAGCGGTGGGTCAGCTTGCCTGGATGTTGGATGTGCCGGCCTCTTCGCGGGCAAGCCCGCTCCCACACGGGTTTTATGTCAGCCCTCAATTTCCCGGTCGCCCATAGTCCCCTGTGGGAGCGGGCTTGCTCGCGAAAGCGGTGGGTCAGCTCGCCTGGATGTTGGATGTGCCGTCGTCATCGCGAGCAGGCTCGCTCCCACACGGGTTTTGTGTCAGCCCTCAATTTCCCGCTCGCCCATAGTCCCCTGTGGGAGCGAGCCTGCTCGCGATGGCGGTGTGTCAGCTTGCATGGGGAGAGCTGCCGGCCTTGTAGTCGAAGTATCTACAAATGCCGGCCAGCCCTTTTGGTATGGGGCACGTTGCTAACGCGGATCGGCGATATCCAACGCCCGATTCGCCAGCAGCTCACTGACCTCAATCACTTGCAGGATCCCCATCGCAACATGCCGGCGAGAGCCTTCAAGGTCGAATGCCAAGTCGCTGATCATGGCGTTGGCGGAGGCCAGGTTTTCGCTGAGGTTGGCGAGCAGGCTTTCGCTATCAATCCCCTCCACGACGGTCAAGAGCTGAGCTGCTCGCGGCTCTTTCTTGGCCTTGGCCTGTTCCGGCTTCAAGTAGTAATCGAGCGCCCGCTCAGTGGCTTCGTGGAATTTTTCCGGGTCGAGGCTTGAGTAGGACGAGGTGGGGTCTGATTCTGGTGGGTTGGGTGTGGCTTTGAACATGATGACGCTCCTAGGGGTAATGGAGCCGCCAGGTATCGCTGCTAAACGAAGAGGGTGGCGACTGTACGCGGGTTAGCAGACCGGACCCCTAGAGCCGGCAGACCCGAAGGTCTCCCACGCACAACCGCCATTACATGGCAGGCATCAAGGCCTGCTCATAATGTGGAGCACTGTGCGTCTAGGGATTCAGGCTGCTAAACCCGACCGCTGATGTTCAGCGACCCGGTAACCATAAAGTCCCGCCCCAAGGCGCACAAGCGGGCGGATTCTGGCTTAGTTGTAGGCAAAGGCGCAAGGCAACGTAGCCTCGGGACTAGTGCTCCGTGTTATTGGGTATACGTCTGTAAGGCTTTAAGAAGGGCGGGTGTTAGCACCAATATCATGCGAACCCAACCTGTGGGAGCGAGCTTGCTCGCGAAAGCGGTGGGTCAGCTTGCCAGGATGTTGGATGTGCTGGCCTCTTCGCGAGCAGGCTCGCTCCCACACTGGATCTTCAGTGGGCAAGAAACTTGTGTTCTGCACAGATCCCTCTGTGGGAGCTAAGCCTGCTCGCGAAAGCGGTGGGTCAGCTTGCCAGGATGTTGGATGTGCTGGCCTCTTCGCGAGCAGGCTCGCTCCCACACTGGATCTTCAGTGGGCAAGAAACTTGTGTCCGGCACTGTTTCCTCTGTGGGAGCAAAGCTTGCTCGCGATAGCGGTAGGTCAGCTTGCCTGGATGTTGGATGTGCCGGCCTCTTCGCGAGCAGGCTCGCTCCCACACTGGATCTTCATAGAACAGAAAATTTGTATCCGGCGCAGATCTCTCTGTGGGAGCGAGCCTGCTCGCGAAAGCGGTGGGTCGGCTTGCCTGGATGTTGAATGTGCCAACGTCATCGCGAGCAAGCTAGCTTCCCACAGGGATTTGCGTGGTTAGTTGGTTTGGAGATAAGGCTTATTCGAAACCAATCTGTAGAACGGCGGCATTTCTGGCTCTTCCGGGGCGTCTTATCTGGTGAACCGAGCTATTCATATATAGGTTCTCTTGAGCGCCGTCGGGCTCTGCTTTATCCGCAAAGAAGGAATTGGGCTATGAATAAGCTGCTGCGCATGATGTTTTTGCTAAAGGTATTGGTGATGCTGTCCCTCGGTTCAACGGTTGCCTGGGCTGAGTGCGATGAGCATGAAAAACATGCATCGAGCGGATCGGTGGCGCAGGGTGAGTTGATGCTTGCCGCGACCGATGCGGATGCAGGCGATCCGGATGATGGCGAGGATGATGATGGTTCGCCAATCGACACGCCGGATGAGGATGAGGATTCGGAGGGCGATAGCCAGACGTAGATATCCAACATGAAAAACCTCCAGCCTTGATCGGACTGGAGGTTTTTTATTGCCCGTGGCGAGGGAGCTTGCTCCCGCTGGGGCGCGTAGCGGCCCTTTTTTGGGACTGCTGCGCAGTCCAGCGGGAGCAAGCTCCCTCGCCACAAGTGCTTTTCTGCCTTAAGTGCTTTTCTGCCTTTTAGCCCCTTAGCCCCTTAGCCTTTTTGCCTTTTTGCCTTTTTGCCTTTTTGCCTTTTTGCCTTACGCCGCGCCTTCGAGGAACCGCTCGGCGTAGTGACACGCCACCAACCGGTTATCCAACGGCCGCAACGCCGGTTCTTCAGTCTTGCAACGCTCGGTCGCATACGGGCAGCGCTTGTGGAAGGCGCAGCCGGACGGCGGGTTGAGCGGGTTGGGCAGTTCGCCGACGATCTTGATCTTCGGCTTGTTCGGGTCCGGGTGGATGGTCGGGGTGGCCGACAGCAGCGCCTGGGTGTACGGGTGCAGCGGGCGGCTGTAGATGGACTCGTTGGGGCCCATTTCCACTGGGCGGCCGAGGTACATCACCATCACGTCGTCAGCCACATGCTGCACCACCGCCAGGTTGTGGGAAATGAACACGTAGGCGGTGTTGAATTCCTGTTGCAGGTCCATGAACAGGTTCAGCACCTGGGCCTGGATCGACACGTCCAGCGCCGACGTTGGCTCATCCGCCACCAGCACCTTGGGCTGCAGCATCATGGCGCGGGCCAGGGCGATGCGCTGGCGCTGGCCGCCGGAGAACATGTGCGGGTAGCGCTGGTAATGCTCGGGGCGCAGGCCCACCTGCTTCATCATCGCCTGGACTTTCTCCCGCCGCTCGGTGGCCGACAGGTTGGTGTTGATGAGCAATGGCTCGGCCAGTTGATCACCGATTTTCTGCCGTGGGTTGAGGGACGCGTAAGGGCTCTGGAAGACCATCTGCACGTCTTTGCGCAGTTGCTTGCGTTCGGCCTTGTTGGCGCCGGCTACTTCCTGGCCGGCGATTTTCAAGGAGCCGGCGGACGGCTCTTCGATCAGCGTCAGGGCCCGGGCGAGGGTGGACTTGCCGCAACCGGATTCACCCACCACGGCCAGGGTCTTGCCGGCTTCCAGTTCGAACGACACACCGTTGAGGGCGCGCACGGTCGCATGGCCCTTGAACATGCCACGGGACACTTCGTAATGACGGGTCAGGTCACGGGCGGTAAGTACGACGGCCATCATGCCACCTCCTGGTTCAACGGGTAGAAGCAGCGGGCGAGGCTGTTGGATTTCGGATCGAGGGCCGGGCGCTGTTGACGGCAGTTGTCTCGCACGTACGGGCAGCGCGGCGACAGCAGGCAGCCTTGCGGACGGTCGTAGCGACCGGGGACGATGCCGGGCAAGGTCGCCAGGCGCTCGGCGCCCATGCTGTGTTCGGGGATCGCCGCCAGCAGCGCTTCGCTGTACGGATGGGCCGGAATGTCGAACAGCTCCGGCACCTTACCCACTTCCACGGCTTGGCCGGCGTACATCACGCACACGCGCTGAGCGGTTTCAGCGACGACGGCCAAGTCGTGAGTGATCAGCACCAGGCCCATGTCCTGCTCTTTTTGCAGGGCCAGCAGCAGGTCCATGATCTGGGCCTGGATGGTCACGTCGAGGGCGGTGGTCGGTTCGTCGGCAATCAGCAGTTTCGGCTCACCGGCAATCGCCATGGCAATCGCCACGCGCTGGCTCATGCCGCCGGACAATTGATGCGGGTAGGCGTCCATGCGGCTGGCGGCGCCGGGGATCTCGACTTTTTCCAGCAGCTCGATGGCGCGCTTGCGGGCGGCCTTGCCGGACATCTTCAGGTGCAGGCGCAGTACTTCTTCGATCTGGAAACCCACGGTGTAGCTGGGGTTGAGCGCGGTCATCGGGTCTTGGAACACCATCGCCAGGTCCTTGCCGACGATCTGCCGGCGCTGGCGGTTGCTCAGCTTGAGCATGTTCTTGCCGTCGAAGTTCAGCGCATCGGCGGTGACGATACCAGGGTGCTCGATCAGGCCCATCAGCGCCATCATGGTCACGGATTTACCCGAGCCCGATTCGCCGACGATGGCCAGGACTTCGCCTTTTTCCACGCTCAAGTCGAGGCCGTCGACCACCGGCACGGCGGTGGCATCGCCGAAGCGGACGTTGAGATTCTTGATTTCTAGCAGTGACATGGGAATCTCCTCAGGCGGCATTCTTGAGTTTCGGGTCCAGCGCATCGCGCAGCCCGTCGCCCATCAGGTTGATTGCCAGCACGCTGAGCAAAATGGTCAAGCCAGGCAGGCTCACGACCCACCAGGCGCGTTCGATGTAGTCGCGGGCCGAGGCCAGCATGGTGCCCCACTCAGGGGTGGGCGGTTGCACGCCAAGGCCGAGGAAGCCCAGGGCAGCGGCGTCGAGGATCGCCGAGGAAAAGCTCAAGGTCGCCTGGACGATCAGCGGTGCCATGCAGTTGGGCAGCACGGTGATGAACATCAGGCGCGGCAGGCCGGCGCCGGCCAGGCGGGCGGCGGTCACGTAGTCGCGGTTCAGTTCGCCCATCACGGCGGCACGGGTCAGGCGCACGTAGGACGGCAGCGAGACGATGGCGATGGCGATCACGGTGTTGATCAGGCCTGGGCCGAGGATGGCGACGATCGCCACGGCCAGCAGCAGCGACGGCAGGGCGAGCATGATGTCCATCAGGCGCATGATGGTCGGGCCGAGGATGCGCGGGAAGAACCCGGCGAACAGCCCCAGCAGGATGCCCGGGATCAACGACATCACCACCGACGACAAGCCGATCAGCAACGACAGCCGCGAGCCCTGGATCAGGCGCGACAGCAGGTCGCGGCCCAGTTCGTCGGTGCCCAGCAGGAATTGCATCTGCCCACCTTCAAGCCACGCCGGTGGCGTCAGCAGGAAATCGCGGTATTGCTCGCTCGGATCATGAGGCGCAACCCACGGGGCGAAGATCGCGCAGAACACGATCAGGGTCATGAACAGCAGCCCGGCGACGGCGCCCTTGTTGCGGGA
The DNA here is from genome assembly GCF_017498305.1 of Pseudomonas sp. OA65. Classification (NCBI taxonomy): domain Bacteria; kingdom Pseudomonadati; phylum Pseudomonadota; class Gammaproteobacteria; order Pseudomonadales; family Pseudomonadaceae; genus Pseudomonas; species Pseudomonas sp. OA65. Next base: position 112,044 of record NZ_JAGDEZ010000005.1, on the reverse strand, counting down.
AAACGCTTGCCAGAATTCTTTGTACGGGGATGGGTAAAGCAGGCTTTGATCGACTGCTACCGCGGTAGTTGGAGTACTCATGGTCTTGATCTCAGCGCTGGTGACGGATGCGTGGGTTGGCAAAGCCGTAGAGGATGTCCACGACGAAGTTGACCAGAATCACCAGGCAGGCGATTAACAGGATGCCGTTCTGCACCACGGGATAGTCCCGGGCGCCGATGGCTTCGATCAGCCACTTGCCGATGCCCGGCCAGGAGAAGATCGTTTCGGTCAGGACCGCACCGGCCAGCAGCGTGCCGACTTGCAGGCCGACCACGGTCAGCACCGGGATCAGCGCGTTGCGCAAGCCATGCACGAACACCACGCGCGACGGCGACAGGCCCTTGGCCTTGGCGGTACGGATGTAGTCTTCGCGCAGCACTTCGAGCATCGAAGAACGGGTCATGCGGGCGATCACCGCCAGCGGAATGGTGCCCAGCACGATGGCCGGCAGGATCAGGTGGTGCAGGGCATCGAGGAACGCGCCTGGCTCGTCGGCCAGCAGCGTGTCGATGAGCATGAAGCCGGTTTTCGGTTCGATGTCGTAGAGCAGGTCGATCCGTCCCGACACCGGCGTCCAGCCCAGGGACACCGAGAAGAACATGATCAGGATCAGGCCCCACCAGAAGATCGGCATCGAATACCCCGCCAGGGAGATGCCCATCACCCCATGGTCGAACAGGGATCCTCGCTTGAGTGCCGCGATCACCCCGGCCAGCAGGCCCAGGATACCGGCGAACAACAGGGCGGCCATGGACAGTTCCAGGGTCGCGGGAAACAGGGAGCTGAACTCGGTCCAGACGCTTTCACGGGTGCGCAGCGATTCGCCGAGATCGCCCTGGGCCAGTTTGCCGATGTAGTCCAGATACTGGGCATACAGCGGTTTGTTGAGGCCAAGGCGTTCCATTGCCTGTGCATGCATTTCGGGATCGACCCGACGTTCGCCCATCATCACTTCCACGGGGTCGCCGGGGATCATGCGAATCAACGCGAAGGTCAGCAAGGTGATGCCGAAGAACGTAGGGATCAGTAATCCCAGTCGGCGGGCAATAAAACTAAACATCTTCAGGTGTACCTCATCAGCCGGTTAGGCGTGCCCGGCGACTCTTGGGGTCAAGAATCGTCGGGCGTTTTCTTATCTACTTCACCTGGGTGGTGGCGAAGTTGTTGGTGGTGAGCGGGCTAATCACATAACCCTCTACGTTCTTGCGCATTGCCGTGAACATGCGGGTGTGGGCCATGCTGATCCATGGCTGGTCCTGGTTGAAAATCACCTGGGCCTGTTCATAGAGCTTGGCGCGTTCCTCGGGGTTCACTGAGGCGCGTGCCTGGTCGAGCAGCGCCTGGAATTTCTCGTTGCACCAGCGCGCGTAGTTTTCGCCGTTCTTGGCGGCCTCGCAACTGAGCATAGGCGTCAGGAAGTTATCCGGGTCGCCGTTGTCGCCCGCCCATCCGGCGGACACCATGTCGTGCTCGCCGTTTTTCGCGCGCTTGAGCATTTCGCCCCATTCCATCACGCGGATGTCGACCTTGATCCCGACTTTTGCCAGGTCGGCCTGCATCATCTGCGCGCCGAGCATCGGGTTGGGGTTAGTCGGGCCGCCGCCGTTGCGGGTGAACAGGGTGAACACGGTGCCTTCCGGCACGCCGGCTTCCTTGAGCAACTGGCGGGCTTTGTCCAGGTCGCGGGTCGGGTTCTTCAGGTCGTGGTTGAAGCCCAGCAGGGTCGGCGGGTACGGGTTGACCGCCGCGGTGGCGTTGCCCTTGCCGAACAACGCGTTGACGTAGGCCTCCTTGTCGAAGGCCAGGTCAATGGCTTTGCGCACCCGCACGTCGCTCATGTACTTCTTGCTGGTGTTCAACGCGGTGTACGAGACAGTCATCGCGTCCAGCTCGGTGACCTTCAGGTTCGGGTCTTTCTTGATGCCAGGGATGTCATCGGGTTTGGGGTACAGCGCGATCTGGCACTCGTTGGTCTTGAGTTTCTGCATGCGCACGTTGTTGTCGGTGGCGATGGCCAATACCAGCGCATCCGCCGGCGGCTTGCCGAGGAAGTAGTCCGGGTTGGCCTTGAAGCGAACCTGAGCGTCCTTGTTGTAGCGCTGGAAGACGAACGGGCCGGTGCCGATTGGCTTGCTGTTGAGATCGCCGGTCTTGCCGGCCTTGAGCAATTGGTCGGCGTATTCGGCCGGATAGATCGAAGAGAAGGCCATGGCGATGTCGGCCAAAAAAGGCGCTTCACGGCGGGTCAGGCTGAACTTGACCGTGTGTTCGTCGACTTTCTCGACATTCTTCAGCAGTTCCTTGAAGCCCATGCTTTCAAAGTAGGGAAAGCCCACGCTCGACAGTTTGTGCCACGGGTGGTTCGGGTCCAGCTGGCGCTGGAAGCTCCAGACCACGTCATCGGCGTTCATGTCGCGGGTCGGCTTGAAGTAGTCGGTGGTGTGGAACTTGACGCCTTTGCGCAGGTGGAAGGTGTACGTCAGGCCGTCTTCACTGATTTCCCAAGTCTCTGCCAGGGAGGGAATCACTTCGGTAGTGCCGGGCTTGAAGCCCACCAGACGATTGAAAATGGTCTCGGACACCGCGTCGCCTGTGACTGCAGTCGTGTACTGGACCATGTCGAAGCCTTCCGGGCTGGCTTCTGTGCAAACCACCAGGGGCTTGGCCGTGGCGCCAACGGCAACGCTCAGCAGCGCGGCGGCGATGGCGGCGCGTAGGGGAATCATGTTCATCGTCAATCCTCTGCAATCGGGTAATGGCAAAAGACCGGGCGGACGACCTCGTGAGTCGACCGCCCGGTGGCAGTTTAGAGAATGTTGAACGGGATGGTGGTGACCAGGCGGAACTCGTTGATGCTGCCATCGAGTTGATTGCGGCTGGAGCGGTGTTCTGTGTAGGTGGCACGGATCGCCGTGGCCTTCAGAGGGCCACTTTGTACGGCGTAGGAAGCGCCGACGCCGGTTTCATAGTGGTTTTCATCATTCAGGCCGCGCACGTCATAGGCGGTGCCGGTGTAGTGGGTGCCGTCGATGCCCCAGCCACGGGCACGGTAGACGTTGAACTTGAGGCCTGGTACGCCGTATTCGGCCATGTTGATGCCGTAGGCGATCTGGAAGGATTTCTCGTTCGGGCCGTTGAAATCCGACAACAGGGAGTTGGCCAGGTAGATGCCGTTGGTTTCGTGCAGGTAGTCGAAGTACTCGTTACCGTTCACAGCCTGGTAAGAGAACGTCAAGCTGTGAGCCTGGTGGGTCAGGCCCAGCGACAGAGAGTAGGTATCGTTGTCGATTTCACCCATCTCTTTTTTGCCTTCATCCACGGTCTTGTAGTAGTTCAGACCGGTCGTCAGCGCCAGCACCGATGCGTCGCCCAACTCGTGGGTGGCGCCGAAGTAGTACTGGTTCCAGAAGTCTTCGACCTTGGACGCGTACAGGCTGGTCTTCAGGCTCTTGAGCGGCTGATAGTTCAGGCCGACGACGCTGACCTTATCGGTTTCAGCTTTATTGTTGGTGTATTCGGAGCGGAACTTCGACAGGCTCTGTTCGGTTCGTGGCGATACGCGGTCGAACACGCCAGCGTCAAACGATAGATTGCTGAACTCTTCGCTGTGCAGGCTTACACCTTCAAAGCTCGAAGGCAGGGCACGGTTGCCGATGACATCGACAATCGGGGTGCTGAAGTTCTGTCGACCGGCGGTCAGCGTGGTATTGGAAACCCGCGCCTTGACGTTGGCCAGGCCCAGCTTGCTCCATTGATCAACGGCGTCGCCGTTGTTTTCAGCCAGGGTACGGTTACCGCCGTTGGCGATATCCTTGCGGCTGCGGTCCAGGACCACTACGTTGTAGGCAGCGACTTCGGTGCTGAAACCAACGGTGCCTTGGGTAAAGCCCGAGGTGTAGTTGAGGATGGTGCCCTGGACCCAGTTGATACGACGATCGGTGGGACGTGTCTCACCGTGTTTCTGATAGCTGAAGTTGCCCCGCTTCAGGAGCTCGTTGGCGTACCAGTTACGCGTGGTGCCTGACAGGCTTTGGCCGTCGACGAAACCCTTGGCTTCGGATTGGGCGCTGGTGCTCGCCAGTTCGGTCGGAACGAAATCCTGGCTCTGGGATTCTGCGAAAGCCGTTGCGGTAATGCTGCTGATGGCCAAGGCCAGTATCGCGGTGCTGCTCAGTTTCATCGGTAACGCTCCTTTTTCTTTCTTTTTAGTGCCGATCTTTTTGGATGATTCGGCTAACGGTTTACAACTCATCCACAGCTAGCAAACGTTTGCATCACGCCAGATCGACGAATTCAGGCAAGACATCTGCGTGAGGGCTTCCAGGGAAGCCCTCGCTGTGTGGCTATACGGTTATGGGTTCAGGCTGACGCCCGAGAACACGTTGCGACCGAAGGGGCTGACTTTGAACCCTTCGACTTTGGCACTCAGCGGCTGGTTGACCGTCGAGTGGGCAACAGGGGTGATCGGCACTTGCTGCTTGAGCAACTGCTGGGCCTGTTTGTAGAGCACGGTGCGCTGGTCGCGGTCGGTGACGACCTTGGCCTGCTTGATCAGCTTGTCGTAGTCCTGGTCACACCACATGGAGTAGTTGTTGCCGCCAATGGCGTCGCAGCTGTAGAGCGTGCCCAGCCAGTTGTCCGGGTCGCCGTTGTCGCCGGTCCAGCCGATCAGGCTGATGTCGTGCTCGCCATTCTTGGTGCGCTTGATGTACTCGCCCCATTCGTAGCTGACGATCTTCACTTTCAGGCCGATCTTCGCCCAGTCGGCCTGGAGCATTTCGGCCATCAGCTTGGCGTTGGGGTTGTAGGGGCGTTGTACAGGCATCGCCCACAATGTGATTTCGGTGCCTTCCTTGACCCCGGCGGCCTTGAGCAACTCCTTGGCTTTTTCCGGGTTGTAGGGCACGTCCTTGATGGTGTCGTCGTAGGACCATTGGGTTGGCGGCATGGCGTTCTGCGCCAGTTGCCCCGCGCCCTGGTACACGGCATTGAGAATGCCTTGCTTGTTCACCGCCATGTCCAGCGCCCGGCGCACTTCGACCTGGTCGAACGGTTTGTGGCGGGTGTTATAGGCGATATAGCCGAGGTTGAAGCCAGGCTTTTCGATCAGTTGCAGCTTGGGGTCGTTCTTCAAGGCCGGCACGTCGGCCGGACGCGGATGCAGGGTGACCTGGCATTCATTGGCCTTGAGCTTCTGCACCCGCACCGACGCGTCGGTGTTGATGGAGAAAATCAGGTTTTTCAGCTTCACCCGTTCCGGCGCCCAGTACTTATCGTTGGCGACGTAGCGGATGTTGGAGTCTTTCTGGTAGCTCTTGAATTCGAACGGCCCGGTGCCGATCGGCTTCTGGTTGATGTCGCTCGGCTTGCCGCCCTTGAGCAACTGGTCGGCGTATTCGGCCGACAGGATCGCGGCGAAGCTCATGGCGATGTTCTGAACGAACGCGGCGTCCACGCTGTTGAGGGTCATGACCACGGTCAACGGCCCGGTCGCTTCCACCTTGGCGATGTTCTTGTTCAGGCTCATGCCGTTGAAGTAGGGGAACTCGGTGGGGTAGGCCTTGCGGAACGGATGCTGCGGATCGAGCATGCGGTTGAAGGTGAACAGCACGTCGTCGGCGTTGAAATCCCGGGTCGGCGTGAAGTAATCGGTGGTATGAAATTTCACCCCTTCGCGCAGGTGAAACGTGTACTTCAGGCCGTCTTCGGAAATGTCCCAGCTCGTCGCCAGGCCCGGGACGACGTTGGTCGCGCCCTTTTCAAACTCGGCCAGGCGGTTGTACAGCGGTTCGGCGGCATCGTTGTCGGTGGCCGTGGTGTATTGCGCGGTGTCGAACCCAGCAGGGCTGCCTTCGGAACAGAACACCAGGCTGCCGCCGGCGGCCTGGGCTGCGGATGTCGCGGCCAACAGGCCGGTGCCCAGCAATGCGGATAAAACCAAGGTATGGCGCATGACGCTCCCTCTCTCGTTCGGGGTGTTGTAACAGTGAGCCGGTGTCTGTCCGAGGGCAGGTCCGGCGCACTGAGCTCATTCCATTGCGTAGCGATGCCGCAGGGCTGGCAAGTCGCCCCGGTGCCGACGGTATGAGCCGTGGGCCGGGCGGTAAATGCGTAATACCTGAAAGACTTGTAGGAAAAGGCGATACGTCCCTAACCAACTGCTGTGGTACGCAGTGCTTTTGGATGTAGGCGATTTCCTGAGTCTTGGCTTAAAGCAACGGCATGCCGTGGGAGCGAGCCCTGCTCGCGATGGTGTTGTTGGTACACCGCCATCGCGCTTAAAAAAGGGGCCGTAACGCCCGAGGCGTCGGACCGGCCCAGCGGGAGCAAGCTCCCTCGCCACAGGTCACTTTATTTGCTGACGCTGACGCCGTAGAAGGAGTTCAAGCCAAATGGGCTGATCTTGAAGTCCTGCACGTTGGCGCGCATGGGTTGATACACCGTCGAGTGAGCGATAGGTGTCATCGGCACAGCGTCCTTGAGGACGTGTTGTGCCTGTTTGTACAGTTCGGTGCGCTTGGCCTGGTCGGTGGTGCGCTTGGCTTCTTTCACGAGACCGTCGAACTTCTTGTCGCACCATTTGGAGAAGTTGTTGCCGGCCAGCGAGTCGCAGCCGAACAGCACGTTGAGCCAGTTGTCCGGGTCACCGTTATCACCGCTCCAGCCGATGATCATCGCCTGGTTCTCGCCGCCTTTGGAACGCTTGATGTACTCGCCCCATTCATAGCTGACGATGTTGACGTTCAGGCCGATCTTCTTCCAGTCGGACTGCAGCATCTCGGCCATCAGCTTGGCGTTCGGGTTGTACGGACGCTGCACCGGCATTGCCCACAGGGTGATGTTGGTGCCTTCCTTGACGCCGGCTTCCTTGAGCAGCGCCTTGGCTTTCTCAGGGTCGTACTTGGCGTCCTTGATGGTGGTGTCGTAGGACCATTGGGTTGGCGGCATGGCGTTGACGGCCAGTTGGCCGGCGCCCTGGTAGACCGAATCGATGATCTGCGGCTTGTTGACCGCCATGTCCAGCGCCTGGCGGACTTTCAGGTCAGCCAGCACGTTCGGCTCGTTGCTGCCCTTGATCTTGTCCATCACGTTGTAGGCGATGTAGCCCAGGTTGAAACCCGCCTGGTCAGGCATCTTCAGTGCCTTGTCTTCCTTCAGGGCCTTGAGGTCGGCCGGGCGCGGGAAAAGGGTGATCTGGCATTCGTTCTTCTTGAGTTTCTGAATGCGCACCGACGGGTCGGTGGTAATGGCGAAGATCAGGTTATCGATCTTCACGTCATCAGGCTTCCAGTAGTCCTTGTTCCCGGTGTAGCGGATGTTGGAGTCTTTCTGGTAGCTCTTGAACACGAACGGGCCAGTGCCGACCGGCTTCTGGTTGATGTCGGGGGCCTTGCCATCCTTGAGCAACTGGGCGGCGTATTCGGCGGACTGGATCGAGGCGAAGCTCATGGCCATGTTCTGGATGAACGCGGCGTCGACATCTTTGAGGGTGAACTTGACGGTGTGGTCGTCGACTTTATCGATCTTGGTGATGTTGGTGTCCATCCCCATGTCGGTGAAGTACGGGAATTCGGTCGGGTAGGCCTTACGGAACGGGTCATCCTTGCTGATCATGCGATTGAAGGTGAACAGCACGTCGTCGGCGTTGAATTCGCGGGTCGGCTTGAAGTACGGGGTGGTGTGGAACTTGACGCCTTCACGCAGGTGGAAGGTGTAGGTGAGGCCGTCTTCGGAAATGTCCCACTTGGTGGCCAGGCCAGGAATCACGGCGGTGCCGCCGCGCTCAAACTGGGTCAGGCGGTTGAACATGGTTTCTGCAGAGGCGTCGAAGTCGGTTCCGGTGGTGTACTGACCAGGGTCGAAACCGGCCGGGCTGCCTTCGGAGCAGAACACCAGGTTAGTCGCGGCGGAAGCGAAGGGAGCGCTGGCTAACAAGCCTGCACCGACTAAAAACGGAATGACCGCGTGTTTAAGCATGTTGGCCTCATGATTTGTTGTCATTTTTGGATTTGAGGGCGACCTCGTGAGTCGTCCTGCGGATACTTATGCAGGCCCCATACCCAATGCAAGATCCAGAGCGGTTTCAAGTCTGAAACAGTGGCACGAACGTACCTTAATGTCGCATCTGTGTAACTTCTGACGCATTTGATCGTTTGCGCGCGTTTTTTAGGGGCAAAACTCGCTCTTTCCCGGTGCGCTGCGCGGCCGTAACGCACCGGAAATGGGCGGGTATCACTTCTTCAAACCCACGCCGTAGAAGGGTGTGAGGCCGAATGGACTGGGTTTGAAATCCCTGTTTATCGTGCTAGTCAGTTGTTGGTTATCGGGGTGGCAGATGTAAATCGTTGCAGCATGTCCGCCATTTTTTGCGTGCTTGATGTGCTTGTTTCATTCTTGCTGACGATGGTCTTGATTTCATTCTGCTGGGGGATTTGTGCTGGGCATTCGTGCGTTAGGGGGATGCGCGTTGCACCGTCATTGCTCATGAGTTGGGGGTGGTACTCGGCGCTACCTGCGGCTTCCCTGGGTGGCGCCTTGTTGTTTTGGAGGGTGAGGCTGTCTCACTCGGTGTGCACCAGTCAGGCTTGTGGGAGCAAAGCTTGCTCGCGAGGCGGCCTAATAGCCGGCCTGGCTTCCCGGTCGTACGCCGATCTGAGTGTGGGAGAGGGCTTGCTCGCGAAGGCGGCCCTACGGTTGGTCTTGTTGGTCGAGTACATATCCATTGCTGCGGTAACGGCTGCTTAGGGTTCCGCCCTGACGGCGGGTCACTTTTGAAAAGCGCAAAAGTAACCAAAACGCTTATGCCCCACCACTTGGCGCCTCGCTAAGGCTCGGTGTGCCCTCACTCCGGCATTGCTCCGTGGGTCCGCCGCGAAGGGCCATCCATGGCCCAGCGCGGCTATCCCGGCATCCATGCCGGGATGCCCACTGCGCAATGCCTGCGTTCGGCCATCGTGGTTAACGGGGCCTCAAGATCAAAAGCCGGGCCGAGGCGGCCTTATAGCCGACCTGGCTCTTGCGGTCGTGCACCCTTCAAATCTGTGGGAGCAAAGCTTGCTCGCGAGGCGGCCTGGTAGCCGACCTGGCTCTCCCGGTCATACCCCAATTCATTGTGGGAGCGAGCCTGCTCGCGAAGGCGGCCTAGTAGCCGGCCTATCTCTCACGAATGTGCCCGATCAGTTGTGTGTGGGTTTGTTCGCGAAGGTGGCCTGAAAGCCCAGGTGTGAAGACTGGTTATTTCATGCCTAAGAAAAATATTCTTACTTTTCAAGGAGCCCTAATCTTTCGCTGTCCACATTCCATAAAACGTGGACAGTTCTGTCGTGCTGTTTTTGGAGACGTCAAAACTATTGTGCAGAGGTCGAAGCGAGATGCCTATGTCCCGTCGACCACCAAACCCGTGGCGAGGGAGCTTGCTCCCGCTGGGGCGCGAAGCGGCCCCAACAGCAGCGACTGCATCCATCTGACGAACCGAGGCGTCAGGTTTGGGGGCCGCTGCGCAGCCCAGCGGGAGCAAGCTCCCTCGCCATGGGGGTTGCAGCGCCAGGAGGTGTGATGAGTCATTCATTTGTGTCGGAAGGATCACCGGCCCCGAAAGGAAACATCCCACAGCTTTTTAAGGTTGCCGCTCGGAAGTGGGCTCTCTAACCTTTGAACGTCGCTGCCATTCAGCGACCGGGTGTGGAAACCTGAACCTTTTAACAGTGCATGGCTGAACATCGTGTTGCCGACGTCTCATTTCGTCTGCAAACTGCGTCTTGGCGGCTGTGCGTGGGCAGACTTCGGTCTGGCCGGGTCCTGTTAACCGGTATTTCCACCCCGCGTACCGCTGCCACCTATTGTCGCGTGGAAACGACACAGGGATGGCTCCAATTTTATACAGGAGTATTACATATGGATAAGTCAGTCCCCGACCCACCCTTCAACAAAACCAACCCCCTTTCCGGCTTCGACTCCATCGAAGACCTACTCAAAGACCGCGCCGCCGCCGAGCGCGCCCTCAATCATTACCTCAATCCCAAACCCCAAGAACCAAGCACCGATCAGCGCATCGACAGCCTGTTCTCCGTCACCGCAAAAGCCGACGCCGACACACTACTGACCAGCACCTCCGAAACCCTGGCCTCGATAAAAGCCATGGCCGAGGACCTGGCTTTCGAAGTGGAGGGCACGCGGCGCAGTGTGGCGCTGGGGATTCATCAGTTGGTGGAGTTGTGCCAGTTGCTGGTGGATAAGGCGTTGGATCAGCTCGAAGCACCGGCCAGCCCTGCACCGTGACCCCTGTGGCGAGGGAGCTTGCTCCCGCTGGGGCGCGAAGCGGCCCCAACAGAGGCGACTGTATCCATCTGATACACCGAGGTGTCAGGTTTGGGGGCTGCTGCGCAACCCAGCGGGAGCAAGCTCCCTCGCCACGGGAATTTTGTCGCAGGGCTTCAGGGTTCAGCCAGTACGAAGCTGGCTGAACCCGCTGTCCACCATCACTGCATCAACACCTCAACCACCCCATCCGCCGTCATCGTCACCTTGCTGGTGCCCGCTTCGACTTCTGGCGTCACCGACTCGGCATCCATCGACGCCGCTTTCATCATCATTTGCGGGCGCATGTACGGTTGTGGATAACCGTTGGTATTGAAGTTCAGGTTGACGATTTTATAACCCTTGCCGCCCAAGGCTTCGGTGGCCAGTTGGGCGCGGGCCTTGAAGGCGTTGACGGCGTCCTTGAGCAGGGCGTCTTCGCTGGTCTGGCGGGTGGCGGTGGCGATGGCGAAGTCCATGCCGGCCATTTTCATGCCGCCCAGCAGTTCGCCGGTGAGTTTGGACAGGGCGGCGAAGTCGGCGCTTTCCAGGCGCAGTTCGGCGCGCTCGCGCCAACCGGTGATTTTCTGGCCTTTGTTGTCGTAGATCGGGTAGCTGTTGCGGCTGCCTTGGCGCAGGTTGATGTCCTTGACCTCTTTGGCCTGGCCGATGGCTTTGTTCAGCGTGGTGCTGACGGCGGCGGCGAGTTTGGCCGGGTCGGTGTTTTGTTCCTCGGTGTAGAGGGTGACGATCATCAGGTCGCGGGCCACTTCCTGGCTGGCTTCGGCGCGCAGGGAAATCTGGTTGTAGTGAAGCTCGTCGGCGGCCAGGGCCGGCAGGCTGGCGACAGTGCCGAGGCTGAGGGCGAGCAGGGCGGCGGGGCGACTGAACGTGTGCATGAAAGCTCCTTGGAAATGATGCGCAGGGGTAGGTTCCAGGCCTGCGTGAACGATAAGACTCTAGCTTTTATGGGCGGGTTCGCACAGTTACAACTTCTATACAGATGCGAAGGTTGGTGGAGCTTTTGTGGCGAGGGGATTTAGCGAAACGTCACACCGCCCCGCTGTGGGAGCAAAGCTTGCTCGCGAAACAGGCACCTCTATCCTTGAAAGACCGCAGCGCCTTCATCGCGGGCAAGCCTTGCTCCCACAGTATCTCTTCACCACATGAGGGCAGGCGGCGAGGCTGGAGGCTGTGGCGCTTTGCCGCATATCTGCCGCTGCAAGCCGCGCCTTGGTTATACTCCGTGCGATTCGCCTGGAGCGCTCATCAGGAGAGCTCATGCTCGCCCCTTTGCAAATGACTTCCGCCTCTCGCCAGAACCTCTGGCGCCTGACATTCATCCGCATCCTGGTCCTGGCGGCCCAGGCCGGTTCGGTGGGGCTCGCCTATTGGTTCGACCTGCTGCCGCTGCCCTGGCTGCAACTGGCGATCACCCTGGTCTGTTCCAGCGTGCTCTGCGCGCTGACGGCGATTCGCCTGCGCGCCTCGTGGCCGGTGACCGAGTTGGAATACGCCGTGCAGCTGGCCTGCGATCTGTTTATCCACAGTGCGCTGCTGTATTTCTCCGGCGGCTCCACCAATCCCTTCGTCTCCTATTACCTGGTGCCGCTGACCATCGCCGCGGTGACGTTGCCGTGGCGGTATTCGCTGATCCTTTCCGGCATCGCCCTGGCGCTGTACACCTTGCTGCTGGCGCGTTTCTATCCGCTGGAAACTTTCCCCATCGCCCGGGAAAACCTGCAGATCTACGGCATGTGGCTGAGTTTCGCCCTGGCCGCGGCGGTCATCACTTTTTTTGCCGCGCGCATGGCCGAGGAGTTGCGTCGCCAGGAGGAGCTGCGGGCGATCCGCCGCGAAGAAGGGCTGCGGGACGAGCAGCTGTTGGCCGTGGCGACCCAGGCCGCCGGCGCCGCCCATGAGTTGGGCACGCCGCTGGCGACGATGAGCGTGCTGCTCAAGGAAATGCGCCAGGATCATAAAGACCCGGCGTTGCAGGAAGATCTCAGCGTGCTGCAGGACCAGGTCAAGCTCTGCAAGGAGACTTTGCAATATCTGGTGCGCGCCGCCGAGGCCAATCGTCGACTGGACATCGACATGCAAGCGGTCACCTTCTGGCTCGACGATGCCCTGAATCGCTGGCATTTGATGCGTCCGGAGGCCAGTTATCGTTTCCAGTGCCTGGGCAAGGGCACGGTGCCGCGCATGGCGCCGCCGCCGGATTTGACCCAGGCCTTGCTGAACCTGCTGAACAATGCCGCCGACGCCTGCCCCGAAGGTTTGGAAGTGGTATTGGATTGGGACGCCTATGAATTGACGATCTGTATCCGCGACCACGGCGCCGGTGTGCCGCTGGCGATTGCCGAGCAGATCGGCAAACCGTTTTTCACGACCAAGGGCAAGGGTTTCGGCCTGGGCCTATTCTTGAGCAAAGCCAGCGTGACACGCGCCGGCGGCTCGGTGAAACTCTACCCCCATGAGGAAGGCGGCACGCTCACCGAGCTGCGCCTGCCCCATGCCGACCGAGGAGACGAAACATGAGTGACGAGATCCAAGTCGACGGCGAAGAACTGCCGCACCTGCTGCTGGTGGATGACGACGCCACCTTCACCCGCGTCATGGCCCGGGCCATGTCTCGCCGCGGTTTTCGCGTGAGTACCGCAGGTTCCGCCGAAGAGGGCCTGACCATCGCTCAGGCCGACCTGCCGGACTATGCTGCCCTGGACCTGAAAATGGACGGCGATTCGGGCCTGGTGCTGCTGCCCAAACTGCTGGAGCTGGACCCGGAGATGCGCGTGGTGATCCTCACCGGTTATTCGAGCATCGCCACCGCGGTCGAGGCCATCAAGCGCGGCGCTTGCAACTACCTGTGCAAACCAGCGGATGCCGATGACGTGCTGGCGGCGCTGTTGTCCGAACACGCCGACCTCGACACCCTGGTGCCGGAAAACCCCATGTCGGTGGATCGCCTGCAATGGGAACACATCCAGCGGGTGCTGACCGAGCACGAAGGCAATATCTCCGCCACCGCCCGCGCCTTGGGCATGCACCGGCGGACGTTGCAGCGCAAATTGCAGAAGCGCCCGGTACGTCGCTGAACCTGCGCTGAACAAATGCTGTCCACCCTCGCGACACGTCGGGCCGTTGCTTTATGATCGGCCCGAGTTTTTTCTCCTATGAGCCTTTAGCATGAATCAGAACGCTGAATATTCCGCGGTCAATGACGCGGTGCGCGGCCAGTTTTTCCGCCGTGTCTGGCAAATGACCACGCCGTACTGGCGCAGTGAGGAGAAGGGCAAGGCCTGGACGCTGTTGATCGCCGTGATCGCGCTGTCGCTGTTCAGCGTGGCGATTTCGGTGTGGATCAACAGTTGGTACAAGGATTTCTACAACGCCCTGCAAGAGAAGGACAGCGTGGCGTTCTGGCGGCTGATCCTGTATTTCTGCGGCATCGCGGCGGTGGCGATCCTCGGCGCGGTGTACCGTTTGTACCTCACGCAGATGCTCACCATTCGCTGGCGGGCCTGGCTCACCGAGCAGCATTTTGCCCGCTGGCTGGGCAACAAGAACTACTACCGGCTGGAGCAGGGCGGCTACACCGACAACCCGGACCAGCGGATTTCCGAAGACCTCAACAGTTTCACCACCAACACCCTGGGCCTGGGCCTGGGATTGCTGCGCACCGTGGTCAGCCTGGTGTCGTTTTCGATCATCCTGTGGGGCGTGTCCGGCAGCATCGAAGTGTTCGGCTACACCATCCCCGGCTATATGTTCTGGGCTGCGTTGGTGTATGCGGCGGTGGGCAGTTGGCTGACGCACCTGATCGGCCGGCGCCTGATCGGGCTGAACAACAACCAGCAACGCTTCGAAGCCGACCTGCGTTTCTCCATGGTCCGGGTGCGTGAAAACGCCGAGAGTATCGCACTGTACAACGGCGAACCGAACGAGAACCGTCGCCTGAGCGGGCGTTTCGGCCTGGTCTGGCATAACTTCTGGGACATCATGCGGGTGTCCAAGCGCTTGACGTTCTTCACCTCCGGCTACGGCCAGATCGCGATCATCTTCCCGTTCATCGTCGCCGCGCCGCGCTACTTCGCCGGCAAGATCCAACTGGGCGAGCTCATGCAGATCAACTCGGCCTTCGGCAATGTGCAGGAGAATTTCAGTTGGTTTATCAGCGCCTATGCCGACCTCGCCGCGTGGCGCGCCACCTGTGATCGTCTGCTGAGCTTCCGCCAGGCCATGAGCGACAACGAAGACCGCGTGCCGGCTATCGATGTGCAGAACCAGGGCAGCGCGTTGACGGTTCAAAACCTCGGGTTGGACCTGGCTGACGGACGTCATCTGCTCGACAACGCCGATATGAATGTGGAACCTGGCGATCGGGTCATGCTCAGCGGTCGTTCCGGCAGTGGCAAGTCCACGCTGTTCCGCGCGATGGGGCATTTGTGGCCTGCAGGGCACGGGACGATCCGGCTGCCGGCGGCGCGTTACCTGTTTCTGCCGCAAAAGCCCTATCTGCCGATTGGCAGCCTGCGGGAAGTATTGAGTTATCCACAGGCCGGCGACATCTACCCCAACGAACGTTATGCACAAGTGCTGGAAACCTGCCGCCTGCCGCACCTGATCCCGCGGCTGGATGAGAGCAATCACTGGCAGCGGATGCTCTCGCCTGGCGAGCAACAACGCCTGGCCTTTGCCCGCGCACTGCTTTATGCACCGCAATGGCTGTACATGGACGAAGCCACGTCGGCGATGGACGAAGAGGACGAAGCAACGCTGTACCAGGCGTTGATCGACCAGTTGCCGGGCCTGAGCATTGTCAGCGTTGGCCATCGAAGCAGCTTGAAACGTTTCCATCCGCGACATGTGCGTATCGAAAATGGCCAACTGGTGGAGCAGGCAGTGACCGCCTGACACCTCAGAACCCGTGGGAGCGGGCTTGCTCGCGAAGGCGGTGTGTCAGTTGTAATAGCTATATCTGACGCACCGCTTTCGCGAGCAAGCCCGCTCCCACAAGGGTTTGCTGGTGAACCGGATGCCAGTGTCAAAAGCCGATCCAATGTGGGAGCGAGCCTGCTCGCGAAGACGGCGACTCGGTATTTGCGCCAGACCCACCCAATGCACCAACAGTGATCGTACAACCACCTTGCGCTATGATGCTCACTTAGCCGCTTGCCAAATATAGAGACACACCATGGAAAACCCGATCAACGTCCCACGCCTTCCCCGCAAGCGCCGCAGCCTGGCGCAGGAGCTGGTGACGGTACTGACCGAGCAGATTCGCGACGGATTGCTCAAGCGTGGCGATAAATTGCCCACCGAGTCGGCGATCATGGAGGCCCATGGCGTCAGCCGCACCGTGGTGCGCGAGGCGATTTCCCGGTTGCAGGCGGCCGGCCAGGTGGAAACCCGTCACGGTATCGGCACTTTCGTGCTGGACACGCCCAGCCCGAGCGGCTTTCGCATCGATCCGGCGACGGTGGTCACCTTGCGCGATGTACTGGCGATCCTCGAATTGCGCATCAGCCTGGAAGTGGAATCCGCCGGGCTGGCGGCACAGCGGCGCAGCGATGAACAGTTGGCGGCCATGCGCGCGGCCCTCGATGCCTTGAACGAAAGCGCGGCCCACGCCAGCGATGCGGTGGCCTCGGACTTCGCCTTCCACCTGGAAATCGCCTTGTCCACCGGCAACCGCTATTTCACCGACATCATGACCCACCTGGGCACCAGCATCATTCCGCGCACCCGGTTGAACTCGGCACGCCTGGCCCATGACGACCACCAGCACTACATGGACCGCCTGAGCCGCGAGCACGAGGAAATCTACGAAGCCATCGCTCGCCAGGATTCGGATGCGGCCCGCGCGGCCATGCGCTTGCATTTGACCAACAGCCGCGAACGGCTGCGCCAGGCCCATGAAGAGGCGCAGGCGCAGGGCTGAATCGCACACTGCCCACTGGCAAGATTGCTTTCGTGGCAAGGATGCTGTTGTGGCGAGGGAGCTTGCTCCCGCTGGGCTGCGAAGCGGCCCCAGGTTGATGGCGGTTGCTGCGCAACCGAGCGGGAGCAAGCTCCCTCGCCACAGAGGTGCTTTGTTTAACTTCAGATCCGTGCGCCGGTTTAGCACGCAAAAATATGCAGGTTTGATCTGAATCGCTTACTACTGGACCTTCAGCGTGATCGGTTCGGAAAAATTGTTTAACCCTGACTCACCACGCGTCACATAGCGTAGTTGGACCTCTTTGTCCTTGTAGGTGGTTAGATATTGCTTGGGCAGAGTCAATGTAACCCCGGTCTTCAGCTTGGGATCTTCCTCTGGGCCTCCACCTTCTCCCATTTCTGCGCGTTCTGCCCATGAGCTTTTCCATTCGGGGTTTTCGCGATCGGAACCAAGCATCAAGAAAGCAGAGTCGTATGGGCTGATTTGTTGGCCATCCGTAATCGTGACGATTAATCCGCTCCCATCTTTTATCGCTGACAGGCTGATACCGACTTTTCCCGTAGATGGATCTGTCGGGAAACCCTTAATAGCTGGCTTGGCAAGCGTCGTCATGGTGTCGCTCCTTGTGAGGCGGCCCTTGTCGTCGGGTACGGGCGACTCACTTGAAAAATTATAGAAGAGGCTATGGCCGTGCACAGCACAGCACAGCACAGCCATGCTTGGTTATGCCCCCATGCCGTAACGCCGCCTACTGGCAGAGTTGACAGTGGCGACGAGCGGTCCTGGTGCCCCAACCGGCAAGTTTCATCCGTCTCCCCATCACCCCCAAACCCCCGATCTACAAGGCTTCGCGACAAACCCCCCAACCCCGGCACCCGCCAAGAGACGAAATACAGTTGACGTTCATATTTTAAGTTGTACGATGACCTACAACTTCACATGAAGCTGAACCGTTTCCTTACAACACAACATTTGCGTCCAGGGTGTTCGAATAATGAATCCACAAGAACTGAAGTCCATCCTCTCGTCTGGCCTGCTGTCGTTCCCGGTCACCGATTTCACTGCCAATGGCGATTTCAATCGCGACAGCTACATCAAGCGCCTTGAGTGGCTGGCCCCGTACGGCGCCTCTGCTTTGTTCGCAGCGGGCGGCACCGGTGAATTCTTCTCCCTGGCCGCCAGTGAGTACTCGCAAGTCATCAAGACGGCCGTCGATACCTGCGCCACCAGCGTGCCAATCCTTGCCGGTGTCGGCGGTGCCACCCGCCAGGCCATCGAATACGCTCAAGAGGCCGAGCGCCTGGGCGCCAAGGGCCTGTTGCTGCTGCCGCACTACCTGACCGAAGCCAGCCAGGACGGCGTTGCCGCCCACGTTGAAGCCGTGTGCAAATCGGTGAAGATCGGCGTCGTGGTGTACAACCGCAACGTCTGCCGCCTGAACGCCACTCAGCTGGAACAACTGGCCGAGCGCTGCCCGAACCTGATCGGCTACAAGGACGGCCTGGGCGACATCGAACTGATGGTGTCGATCCGTCGTCGCCTCGGCGATCGTTTCAGCTACCTGGGCGGCCTGCCGACCGCTGAAGTCTATGCCGCGGCCTACAAGGCCCTGGGCGTGCCGGTCTACTCTTCGGCGGTGTTCAACTTCATCCCGAAAACCGCGATGGACTTCTACCACGCCATTGCCCGCGAAGATCACGCCACTGTCGGCAAGATCATCGACGACTTCTTCCTGCCGTACCTGGACATCCGCAACCGCAAGGCCGGTTACGCGGTAAGCATCGTCAAGGCTGGCGCGAAGATCGTTGGCTATGACGCGGGCCCTGTGCGCACGCCACTGACCGACCTGCTGCCAGAAGAATACGAAGCCCTGGCCGCGCTGATCGACAAGCAAGGCAAACAGTAACAGACCCGATAAGGCCGCTGAGCAATCAGCGGCTTTTTGCGTAAGGCTTGATCGTTCCTACGCTCTGGCGTGGGAACGCAGCCAGGGACGCACTGCGTTCCTAGACAGCTTTTGTGAGAGGAGAAGCTCCGTGGCAGATGCAAAGCGTTTCGATAACTACATCAACGGCGAGTGGGTGGCCGGTGCTGACTATTGCACCAACATCAACCCGTCTGACTTGTCCGATGTCATCGGCGAATACGCCAAGGCTGACGCAGCGCAAGTCAACGCCGCCATCGAAGCCGCCCGCGCCGCGTTCCCGGCCTGGTCGACCTCGGGCATCCAGGCCCGCCATGATGCGCTGGACAAAGTCGGCAGCGAGATCCTCGCCCGCCGTGAAGAGCTCGGCCAACTGCTGGCCCGGGAAGAGGGCAAGACCTTGCCCGAAGCCATCGGCGAAGTGACCCGCGCCGGCAACATTTTCAAATTCTTCGCCGGTGAATGCCTGCGCCTGTCCGGCGATTACGTGCCGTCGGTGCGTCCGGGCGTCAACGTCGAAGTGACCCGCGAAGCCCTCGGCGTGGTTGGCCTGATTACCCCGTGGAACTTCCCGATTGCCATTCCCGCGTGGAAAATCGCCCCGGCCCTGGCCTACGGCAACTGCGTGGTGATCAAGCCTGCCGAGCTGGTGCCGGGTTGCGCCTGGGCCCTGGCCGAGATCATTTCCCGCGCCGGTTTCCCGGCCGGTGCGTTCAACCTGGTGATGGGCAGCGGCCGCGTGGTCGGTGACATCCTGGTCAACAGCCCGAAAGTCGACGGCATCAGCTTCACCGGTTCGGTGGGCGTGGGTCGGCAGATTGCGGTCAACTGCGTGTCGCGCCAGGCCAAGGTGCAGTTGGAAATGGGCGGCAAGAACCCGCAGATCATCCTCGACGACGCCGACCTCAAGCAGGCCGTCGAACTGGCGGTGCAGAGCGCGTTCTACTCCACCGGCCAGCGTTGCACCGCGTCGAGCCGCCTGATCGTCACGGCCGGCATCCACGACAAGTTCGTCGCGGCGATGGCCGAGCGCATGCAATCGATCAAGGTCGGCCATGCGTTGAAGGCTGGCACCGACATCGGCCCGGTGGTGTCCGATGCCCAGCTCAACCAGGACTTGAAGTACATCGACATCGGCCAGAGCGAAGGTGCGCGGCTGGTCAGCGGTGGCGGTGTGGTGACGTGCGACACCGAAGGTTACTTCCTGGCGCCGACCCTGTTCGCCGACAGCGAAGCTTCGATGCGCATCAGCCGCGAAGAGATCTTCGGCCCGGTGGCCAACGTTGTGCGCGTGGCCGACTACGAGGCGGCGCTGGCGATGGCCAACGACACCGAGTTCGGCTTGTCGGCCGGTATCGCCACGACGTCGTTGAAGTACGCCAACCACTTCAAGCGCCATTCCCAGGCGGGCATGGTAATGGTCAACCTGCCCACCGCCGGCGTGGATTACCACGTGCCGTTCGGCGGGCGCAAAGGTTCGTCCTACGGTTCACGTGAGCAAGGTCGCTATGCGCAAGAGTTCTACACCGTGGTGAAGACCTCCTACATCGGCTCGTAATACGCAACACCGGTCGGCGCCGGGCTCCGGCGCCGACCGTACAATTTGATTTCCCGCATAAAAATAAATAGTGGAAGTAGATTACATGCAAGAGACCAAGCCGACGCACGTCCGCTATTTGATCCTGCTCATGCTGTTTTTGGTGACAACGATCAATTACGCCGACCGTGCCACCATCGCGATCGCTGGTTCCAGCCTGCAAAAAGACCTCGGCATCGACGCCGTCACCCTCGGTTATATCTTCTCCGCCTTCGGCTGGGCCTACGTGGCCGGGCAGATTCCCGGCGGCTGGCTGCTCGACCGTTTCGGCTCGAAAAAAATCTATGCCTTGAGCATTTTCACCTGGTCGCTGTTCACCGTGCTGCAGGGCTATGTCGGTGAATTCGGCATGTCCACGGCCGTGGTTGCGCTGTTCATGCTGCGCTTTCTGGTGGGGTTGGCCGAAGCGCCTTCCTTCCCGGGCAACGCCCGGATCGTCGCCGCCTGGTTCCCCACCGCTGAACGCGGTACTGCCTCGGCGATCTTCAACTCGGCGCAATATTTCGCCACCGTGTTGTTCGCACCGCTGATGGGCTGGATCGTCTATCGCTTCGGCTGGCAGCACGTGTTCATCGTGATGGGCGTGATCGGCATCGTGTTCTCGCTGGTCTGGCTGAAGATTATCCACAGCCCGCGCCAGCACCCGATGATCAACGAGGCCGAGTTCAATCACATCGCTTCCAACGGCGCGATGGTCGATATGGACCAGGACAAGGGCAAGGAAAAGAAAGCCGACGGTCCGAAGTGGGACTACATCCGTCAACTGCTGACCAACCGCATGATGCTCGGCGTATACCTGGGCCAATACTGCATCAACGGCATCACCTACTTCTTCCTGACCTGGTTCCCGGTGTACCTGGTGCAGGAACGCGGCATGACCATCCTCAAGGCCGGTTTCATTGCCTCCTTGCCGGCGATCTGCGGCTTCATCGGCGGCGTGCTCGGTGGGGTGATTTCCGATTACCTGCTGCGCAAGGGCCACTCGCTGACCTTCGCCCGCAAGGCGCCGATCATCGCCGGCCTGCTGGTGTCCAGCAGTATTGTGGCGTGCAACTACGTCGACATCGAATGGATGGTGGTGGGCTTCATGGCCCTGGCGTTCTTCGGTAAAGGCGTCGGCGCACTGGGCTGGGCCGTGGTCTCCGACACCTCGCCAAAACAGATCGCCGGCTTGAGCGGTGGCCTGTTCAACACCTTTGGCAACCTGGCGTCGATCACCACGCCAATCGTCATCGGCTACATCATCAGCTCCACGGGTTCGTTCAAATGGGCACTGGTGTTCGTCGGTTGCAACGCGTTGATGGCGGTGTTCAGCTACCTGGTCATCGTGGGCCCGATCAAGCGAGTAGTGCTCAAGGAACCAGCGGCCAAAGAAGCCGATCTTTCCAGCCTGTCTGAAGCCAAATCCTGAGGAGCGGCATCGATGAATCTGATTGAACATGCCGATTCGCCCCGTTACATCCGCCTGCACGAGCGCGACAACGTGGTGATTGTCGTCAACGACCAAGGCGTACCGGCCGGGACCGAGTTCCCGGACGGCCTGGTCACCGTCGACTTCGTCCCGCAAAGCCACAAAGTCACCCTGGTGGACATTCCCGAGGGCGGCGAGGTGATTCGCTACGGCCAGGTCATTGGCTACGCGCTGCAACCGATTCCCCGTGGCAGTTGGGTCAAGGAAGACCAGTTGCGCATGCCTACCGCGCCGCCGCTGGACAGCTTGCCGCTGTCCACCGATGTGCCGGCGGCCGATGCGCCGCTGGAGGGCTACACCTTCGAGGGTTATCGCAACGCCGACGGTACCGTCGGCACGCGTAACATCCTGGGCATCACCACCACGGTGCAGTGCGTGACCGGGGTGTTGGACCATGCGGTCAAGCGCATCAAGGATGAGCTGCTGCCCAAGTACCCGAACGTCGATGACGTGGTGGCGCTGACCCACAGCTATGGCTGTGGCGTGGCGATCACCGCCACCGATGCCTACATTCCGATCCGCACTGTGCGCAACCTGGCGCGCAACCCGAACCTGGGGGGCGAGGCGCTGGTGATCAGCCTGGGCTGCGAGAAATTGCAGGCCGGGCAGGTGATGCATGAAGGCGACAGTTCGGTGGACCTCAGCGAGCCGTGGTTGTATCGCTTGCAGGATTCCAGCCACGGCTTCACCGAAATGATCGAGCAGATCATGGAACTGGCTGAGACCCGCCTGAAGAAACTCGACCAGCGCCGGCGCGAAACTGTACCCGCCTCGGAATTGATCCTGGGCATGCAGTGCGGCGGCAGCGATGCGTTTTCCGGCATCACCGCCAACCCGGCGTTGGGCTATGCCTCGGACCTGTTGCTGCGGGCGGGGGCAACGGTGATGTTCTCCGAAGTCACCGAAGTGCGCGATGCGATTTACCTGCTGACTTCACGGGCGCAAACCCAGGAAGTGGCCCAGGAACTGGTGCGGGAAATGGACTGGTACGACCGTTACCTGGCCAAGGGCGAAGCCGATCGCAGTGCCAACACCACGCCGGGCAACAAGAAGGGTGGGTTGTCGAACATCGTCGAGAAGTCCCTGGGCTCGATCGTCAAATCCGGCAGCAGCGCCATCAACGGCGTGCTTGGCCCGGGCGAGCGCTTCAAGCAAAAGGGCCTGATCTTCTGCGCTACGCCGGCGAGTGATTTTGTCTGCGGCACGCTGCAACTGGCGGCGGGGATGAACCTGCACGTGTTCACTACCGGCCGGGGCACGCCGTACGGCCTGGCGATGGCGCCGGTGGTGAAGGTCTCGACCCGCACCGAACTGGCCCAGCGCTGGCCGGACCTGATCGACATCGACGCCGGCCGCATCGCCACCGGGCGGGCGACCATCGAAGAGTTGGGTTGGGAACTGTTCCACTACTACTTGGAAGTGGCCAGCGGCAAGAAACAGACCTGGGCCGAGCGGCACAAGCTGTACAACGACATCACGTTGTTCAACCCGGCGCCGATTACCTGATCCGGCGCTGATCGCGAGCAGGCTCGCTCCCACAGGGATGTGGGGTGAATGTGGATTTTGCGATCGCAGGAGAACCAGTGTGGGAGCGGGGGAGTGTGGGTTTTGCGATCGCAGGAGAACCGGTGTGGGAGCGGGCTTGCTCGCGAAAGCGGTGGTTCAGTTGGCATTGATGTTGGATGTGCTGCCGTCTTCGCGAGCAAGCCCGCTCCCACAGGGATGTGGGGGGAGTGTGGGTTTTGCGATCGCAGG